>NZ_JBXAJM010000016.1:140850-171797 GCF_058797315.1 Pseudomonas sp. GW823-FHT02F05 | reverse complement strand
TGGTGCCCACTTAAATTTAAGTGCACACCATGTCTTGGCTTTGCGGGGCTGGGTAGATGACTTGGCCGGACGGATACAGGGCACGGTACTTCAACACGACAGTCTCATCCGCGCTCGTTGTTGATAACAACGATCGTGAACGTCGCGTGCTTGATCAGTTAATTTTGCAGCCTCTGTGATGAGTAATCACCATTTGCGCGCCCTGAGCATAAGTGAATCAAGCAAAACGGTAAGTCACAGGTGGAATGTGACCTACCGAAAATAACCGTCTCGGTCTTTTTGCTCCCAAGCACTATTGAAATAAAGCTTGAACTATAAGTTGAGCGTCAGGCAGGTTAGACCGAAGCAGATACTCATTCAGTCCACGATAGCTGTATACACCCTTGGCTTTCGCGACGGGATGTACAAACTCCGGGGTGCCAATCAGCCCAGGATAGCAACCAATCGCTACCTGGCGGCCATTGCGGGCCACCAACAGTGGGGTTTCATGGCTTTCAACTGCTGAACACTGATAACCACTCAGTTCAAGGCTTGCGCGAAGTTGTGCCAACGTCGCGACTTGCGCTTCCGGTGATGAGCAGCCCGGTATTTCGCCTCGAACAGCATAACGTAGCAGCATTGCCCCTAAGTGCCTGTCGAGTCGGTTCTGAAGATGCTGGTTGTGGAAATGGTTCAGGCACTCTGTACATGATGTTTCACAGGTACAACTCTCCAGAAGACCTAGCGTGGCTTCAAGAATTTCAGGCATGTGCCTCGCGACAACCTCTGCGTAACCTGCTCCTCCCGAAAGAGTGTCGTACAAGAACACGTCGAGCATCCGAGCATTATCTTGGAGTGCAGGTTCAATACGAAATCCAGACCCAAACTCTGCCGGGTCCAAGTCCAACTGTCGGTGGCGACTCGCGGCAAGACGAAGTGCTTCAGCGATCGTATGTAGCGCATCTTCGAGGATCCGTAAAACAACTGAATCTACTGTATTGGTGACTAGCGGATCTGCAATTTTCAGCCTGAGCAAGAGAAGGTCAGTGTCAAAGTCATGCCCCAACAACACGCGATCAAACGTCCCGCTACAGCGCTCTGGCGTACCTTTTGGGCCTTGTTGGAAATAGGGACGATCATGTATGCCAAGTACCTCGTCCCGGTCATAAACCGAGGCATGACCACAATCCATGCAGACAGAAAATCCGCCCAACTCAGAGCCCTCCTTCCCTCGGTTGACTGTCACCAATGTTTGGTCGATCGCATGCGTGTAGCTTGCGAAGGGACCACACTTGATGAAACTAAATACCTCCGGATCCACTGGCTGCGGAAACTGGGCCATGGTCGCATATGTGATCTCTTGATCCCGATCAATTTCGGGCAGTTCCTTCGCTTTCTCTGGACCAAAAACTTCTGGCAGAATCATCGACTCAGCTACAAGCTCCCCATTGCAAACTGGACAAACCCCACCATTACCCCCTGTCTTATTAGGGTCTCTGACAAAGGAACAAACTTTGCAGTGGACGTGCAGCTTGAGCTTGGCTTTTGCAAAAAGTGGTCGAGCACGATCTACCACTGCTGCGGGCATATCTGCAAATACCCCTCCGCATCGATAAGTTTTTCGGTCAATCACGATAAGGCGGCCAGGGGCATATTCACTCAGGGCTTTGGAGATAGATTGCTGCGGCCGCTGAAGGGTACGTATCTCCCACTTGTTATTCACTCGCTCTGGTTTTTCAACTAAAAAACTGCAAAGGCTTGTGGGAAACGCGTAGCTCGGCAACAACCCATGAAAAAAGAGAAACTCCAGCAGTTCCTTTTGCTCCAGCCTAGGTTCTGAACCTTCGCTCAAACCAGTGGCCCCTTCCTCATCATCCTCAGCGGTCTCATCTAGAGTTTCTGGTCTTGGTGCATGTGCGGAAAGCTCCTGTAACGTCAGCAAAAGCCTTTCAGCGGTGTCTACAAGCCATTCATCCAGCGGAATACCACGTGTGTCGAGTTTTGGTGGTAGCCAAGCAACCACCGACTTCTTCAAATCGGCGTCTTCAGCAATGACACGACGTAATACCCAAGCTTTGAAGCTTCCGAGATTAAGTCCAGTATCCTCTGCACCGAAAAAGAAATCCTGCGTCAAGCCTAATGCCTTTAGGAGCATTGACGTTTTCTCAGTGGGAACTTTGCATTGCGCCATGACTTCATGGAAGAACGTCTGAATGAGGTAAGCATGCACGTGCCTGCGGGCGATTTTTTCGTTGTCTACTTTTACCTCAGGAGTTCGCGGCGGGCCGGCTACGATGTGAGCCGGATTTAAGAAGTAGTGGCTGTCATGCGGTCCGTTCTGGGAATATGTCACCACCGTAGATACGGAAGATCCCCGCCGTCCTGCTCGGCCAGCACGCTGCTGATAGTTCTCGCGCTGCGGCGGAACATTCCGCAATGCAACCGCAACTAGAGATCCAATGTCGACCCCGACCTCCATAGTTGTGGTGCAACTCAGCACATCGATCGGTCTGTCCTTCTCACCCACCAGAACGTCTTGGAATCTCAACTCGTACAGTTCTGTTGTGGCGTGGACCTTACTGCGATCACGGTTGGAAAGCTGCGCCGTGTGCTCCTCGACGTTCAAGTTGGAAAGTCGAGCATCTGGCTCTAGAGCCTCTTGCACTGGGAGACGCCAAAATCCTTTACGTGCTTTGACGTATTCACTGTTGGAAGGGTCAATAGGTGTAGAGCCCTGACTGCCACACGCTAGACAGATATTGCCGGCTAGTGCAAAAGGCATCAGAGAGGTGCAATCGGAACATTGGGTCCATACATGTGCGAGATCAACCACAAGCCTCAATGAGTTTGGGGAAAGGAACCAACCACCATCCACATGTTCAGCCAGTTGACCGCGAAAAATCGCTTCAACTGACTCAAAGGTAGCGCTGGCCCATCCGAGATGACTGGTTAACGCCACCCTCAACTCTTTGTCAAACTGCCCCTTGCTGCCCCAGCCTGATTTAGGGTAGCCGGCCGCCTTGTAACGGAGTATCGGATCTATCGACGAATCAAATGCGAAGTCTTGAAGGAGCGAATCAATCCATCCAACCGCAAGGGCACGGACGTCCTCGTCACCGATGACGATGCCGGCCGTTTTGAGCTCTTCTTTCAGCGCTTTATATTTCCTTTGAGATGGCTCAACGAAACCAACGGTGGTTCCTGAAAGGGAGTAGTAGTTACTGCAGAGCAGCTTCAGCAGGGCGATACGATACCGAGCAGGAAAGTCGCTCGGAGGATTCCCATCTCCCAGCGCTTCTTGCAAATAATCGGTCCCATAATCACGTTCATAAACCGCACGTACCTCCTCAATTCTTTTCGCATCGAGTCCATCAAATATTGGGAGATCTTGCTCAGTTAGAATTTGAAGGAAGGCGAGGTAGAGCATTGACGTAGGTCGAGGATCTTGCTGGTTTTCGCGCAGCCGTTGACACGCTAGCGCTATAGCCTGACGAAAAACATCAAGCTCGATATCACGTGGGATATCCCGAGCAAGCCTAGCCGCTTTCTGCCGACCATCAGAGAATATGAGAACCTTTCGACCACCGTTGGGATGTCGCGCATCCGTAGTGCGACTGGCTGGTTGCCGCGCCATTTGAGTCCGGACCAATGTGGTGAACGGTGCTTCACCTTTTGTGACATGGTCCATGATTTTCGAAGGGTCGCCTTTGGCGCTCCTGACTCTACGAATACAAACCGGACAGTTATCAAAGGTTAGATCGCCGCCGGTCGGTGGTTTGTCAGGTATGCGTACTTTTCGGTAACCCATATTTTCACCAGGACTCACACCAGTGAGGATGCCCGTGGACATATGCAACCACATATCTCTGTGTCGACTGCGAGGATGGGCATTTTCCTCTACAAAAATGTCAATCGGCATCAGCGGAACGGTTCCACCTTCTGACAAAGGTCCGCTTGGCTGATGCCACACGAAATCCATTTCCTCACTTACGTAGCCTCGAATGAACGCGGCTCCACAATCGCGGTGAGTCAGTAGTTCAAAAATACGGCTGTTAGACTCACAGCCGCACAGAGTCAAAGGCTTGGTATGCAACCGCCCCAAGATAGTCGGGCCTTGATGGTCTGCCAAACGATTGGTGCAGTTTGGGTCGACGCAGGCGTGTAACCCCGGTAATCCTCGGTGGAAGAGGTGAAGACGAGTGGGCAGTAGTACTCGGTTGTCTGATCGTCGTTGCGCGTAGCTACCTAGTGTGAGTAGCGCATCAGTCGCCTTTTCTGCCTTGTCTAGAGTGCAATCAGGAAAAAGCGTCTCGCTCAGCGTGCCCAAGCGGACAGCCTTGCCCGACACGAGTGTGATGAGCTTCTCCAACGGCCCGAAGTCAGTAAGACTCTTGAATAGCCAATCGCGAAATGAAGTCTTGTCATTTGCCTGTGGGGCACTCCAGTCAAGTCTTCGGGCGAGAACTGCTGCGGCGTTTGCCGACGCGGCGAGATCATCAGCGGCTCGTTGGAACGCATTCAAGTCAAAGTCGGCCAAAGCGTCGATTTGTTTTTGAGTAACGGTGTATTCGGTAGACCGTGGCTCAGGGGTGCCCTGAATAACTTTAATCCGTCGCGGAGATCCTTCAGGCAGCCCCGTCAAATCGCGTGCAAAACGTTCTCCGTCCTCGGCTGCAGTCTCGTCACGACCAAGACTTGCACTCGTTAGGATGCAGCGCATCCGCTCGCGAGGAATTTCCAATCGGGCGCACAGACGACGGATTAGAAGGGCGACCTCCGCCCCTCCGGCGCCTCGATACATGTGGGCTTCATCAAGGACGAGTATAAATTCGTTTCGGGAGTCTTTTTTCAACCAATCTTTCGTTTGGTCGAATATGTCTCGCTCAATCGGCCGCATGAGCATGTATTCGAGCATCGAGTAGTTCGTAACCAGCAATTCAGGGCAGCGCGTCTGAATTTCATCGCGAGTCATGAGCTCGCGGTCATCTGGTTGAGTTTTTAGCCTTCCCTTCCAATTATTTGAAGCCGTTTGCTTCCCTGCGGCGTTTGTTTTGATCTTGACAGTGTCCTCTCCGTAAAACGCATCGAGATCCTTACTCGGCCACCGACCGATCCGATCAAGCTCGCTTTTAACTGCCGGAACTTTCCCTACCTTCTTATAGAACTCTTCAAAGAGAGGCTTAATAAGGCGCTCATCACGACCGGCCGACCGGGGCCCTGGATACGGGGTGCGTCCCGTGTAGCTACCGAAACGTACCGGTGCATTCCGCCCTTTGGAGATGATTGCGGACGCATCTCGATTTCCAAGCATACGGCGAATACGGGCCAACTGATCATTAACCAAGGCGTTCATCGGGTACAACAGCAACGCCCTGCAGCCAGGCATTGCAGCGGACTCTGGCCGTTCCTCACCTTCTATTGCTAGTTTTCCGATGACCGGCATAAGAAAGCTCTCGGTCTTTCCCGAGCCTGTACCTGTCGCTATCACAAGATCTTCTGCGTCCCGCCCAAGGAACGAGACGAGTGCCTGAGATTGGTGCTCGTATGGTAGGGGGTAAAGTCCCAAGCCCATCACCGATAGCTGTGTCAGTACATCGGCTGCGATTTTTGGAATAGGCAAACTGTTGTATGGCGCGCCAACTTTATAAACTGCCGTCGCCTCCACATAAGGTGTTTGAGCCACCGTCCCATCTGCCTGCAAAAGCGCATTGCGTTCTCTGACAAGTCCCTCGTCCCTGATGTGGTATTGGGCCTCAATGTATTGTCTCAAGCTGTCGGCCAAGCTTTTTGTTGTCTCGTGGACGCCAGTTGCTTCAGCCATCATCGACGTGATGCTCATCAGATCCCTCCTTCGCGCTTCAGCGCTGATGCAAAACTACGCCAAGCCCGTCGAGCGCGCTGCGCACAATGGGTAGCACTTCTGTAGGTAAAACGTGGGAGGTGACGCCTGGGTGCGCACCTTCTGGGCTTGGTATTTGCCAACCTAGCAAAAGCGTTTTCTCCTCTTCTCGCGGTAGTCGCCGCCACAATTGAAGCTTTGTGAACCCATGCGAAGTCCTGGCCTCCACCTTCATAGGGCATCCAGCTTGTATGTCTAGTTGAAAACTAAGACGCCTGGCCTCTTGGGAATCCAAAGACGCCATTTCCCGAAGACGACCGCGAAAAAAATTGCCAATAAAATAAGCGTGCATTGGTCCAGTCTGGCACTTGGAGAGAAAGATCCCCTCTGCGCTCGGCATGGTCACGAGTTGTGCCCACCTGCCGGTCGAATAGATTGAAATTTCGTTCAATTCACCCGGAGCATCAGCTAATCGGCCCCTTGCCGCTGCGAGCACCCGATCAGACCATGCTTCCAGTCCCTCCATAGGAGCGCCAATCCATTCGTGAGCATCACAAATATCAATCCAACCCTCACAGGATCTCGCATCTACAAGGCGCACCCTGCCGCTGGATATCAACTGAACTGAACGAGGAAATGTCTGAGATGGGCCACCTCCAATTACAACTGCCGTGTTATCTGCGGCTCTGACACCTCGAGCTGGCGATGTGAGCCATCTGCTGCCCTCAACCTTTGTCAGATCTCCCACGTTGCCTAGACTATTTAAGACAGTCATCAATCCGTGTGGAGTATCACCTTCCTCGGCCAATTCTGCCCAAATTGAGCTCAAGCGCCGCCGGACCATGCTGGTTAAGCTAAGAGACGCCGCAGCCTGCCAGGCCCCATATCCTTCAACCGGGGCGGAGCACAGATATGATGCAGCTCGCAAACATTCTGATATCACGGCAATTCGAAGCCCTTCGCCAGAGACTTTGCATCCGATGTTTACCGCGAGAACTTTTAGGACTTCATCTCGGGACATCGCCTGCCACTTCATCTAAATGCCCTCAATAAGCGCAACTTCACTTCGCAGACCTGCGAACACTTGTTCGGCTAATCGAGCTACGTGGTCGGCTGGCCCCGCGGTTGCCTTTGCCCAAGGCAGCGCCCAAAACCTCAGCAGAGAATGTAGATCTTCCTCTGCACTTGCGCCTGGCAATGTTCTCAGTCGTACAAAGGCGCGCTCTACACTTCTTAGCCAAAGATTGCCGGGAGAAAAGCCTGCCTCCCGAAGACCGTCTTTCAACTCCATAACAGGTGCTGGTGGAAACCCCTCGTCAAAGCCTGGGAGTTGGTCCCAAGAATCGCACATGAGATGACCAAACTTCAGCCCTGGCAAACTGGCAACTCCTCCCCGCATACGGAAAGTGTCGGTGTCAAAAACAGGACCTAGTTCGGCAAGAGTGCCACCATCAGAAAATGCAGCAGGCCCTTGTGTCCAAGAGGCGATCAGAGCGAGACGGGGATAGAGCAAGATGGAATACTGACGACGCACGACGACGTCACGAATCGCGGTTCCGTAAATTTCAAATGCTGAACGGTTGGCGCCCTTGATGAGCAAACAACCCGACGAATCTTCAGCGACTTCAAGGCAGTCGGAAGCAATCTCATCTGAAATGAGGCCGACAGGCACTCGCCATTCATGAAACTTTGGGCCACCCACAGCGGCCGCGACAGAATCCGCCACTAAGTCGGCAATCGAGCCCGAAAATTGGATCAACTGTCCGGTGGCGAGCGCTGCCAGAATCTGACGAGCAGTATTGGTTGCGACACCATTTAAAATCCCGCACGCCTGAAGGTTCCAAGCAATTGTTTCACAGGCGGTCTCAATTGAGTTGATTTCAACGAGCGGCTCCTGTGGCTCCGTTTCAAAAATCAGGGCCTGATATTTTTTTGAGAGGCCGTCGCCTGCTTTCGAAAAGTTGACTTCAAGCGCGTCCAAGCGCTCCGCCAACAAATCAATCGCATTAACAGTCTTGGTCCAACCGTCTTCATGCAGACGGATCTGATCAATTTCCTCTTTTAGTTCCGAAATCTCAGCGAAGAATTCATGCCACTTTTCTGCCTTGACCGAAAGTGCCTCTAGGTTTTGTTCTAGAGATTCAGCACGACTGTTGAAGTCAGAGGTTGATTCGGAAGCCTGCTTCCCAGCAGCCTCCAGAGTTTGGACCAGTTTTTCGAGCGTCTCAGCGCTCGCAGCCACTTCGTCGAGCGAGGTCCGCAAACTACTCACATCACTGTCAGCATCACTTACGGCAGAAGCAACCAGTTCCATCCTTTTGGTAAGAGATCCCAAGTCGGACTCAAATTGGTCAATCCGCTTCGCCGTCTCTTCTGCCGCCGGCTCTGCGATTTCAATGTAGTCCTCAATCTTATCCAGGCGTCCGGGTAGCTCATTGATCATGCGATCACGGGCGAGGGTCGATGCCGGGTGGAAATTACCCAACGCAACTAGCGCGTCTGCGTGATCCGCAAATCCGCTGAAGCAGAACAGGCGCTCGACTGCCTCTCTCGGACTATCAGGAAACTGATCCGCCAGACTCCTCAGGAAGGCTAACCCCGAATCTGGAGTAAGAAAGGGGTCATCATTCACGGGAAAATCAACACCCAACTGGTTTTTCGCCCATGCCAACCATAAGGCGGCAAATAGCTTCCAATCGTTATCCCCTTTCGGACCTAACTGTGGGTGAACAAGATGGCCAACCAGACGCTCCTGCTTCTTTTTAAACTCGGGCGGCGTACCTCGCCTAAAACCCGGCATGGCTGGCTGACGCTCGTAAAACGGTTTTCGGAACGCTAGAGGAACTTCATCGATGAAGTTAGCAACCGCTGCCTGCCCGAGCGCTGAGATACGATCCCTCGCCTCCTGGCCATATTGGTAACTCATGGCGAGACACCTACTCCTAAATGTTAAGTTCAAAACCGCAAGCTAGGATTTTCGTCGCTAACGTACGGTGATGCGGGATAAGTTCCGGTTGCGGCCTCACCACAGCGAAAGCACGAACCAGCGAATGATCATCTGCCGGTCTGAGCATCGGCGTGCTTACTTGCAACTGACACATAAAACTGTGAACCCTAGCCCTTAAGCTAGGGCCTAGAGTCAACAACGTCTTTTCAGCAATAGATGAGGATTGTTCGCCGTACAGGCGTAATCGTCCGAATCCGCCGAAGTCCAGGTCGATATGGCACTCTGGGTCAGTCAGATAACTGATGACCGATGCTTGCACCTCAAGTGGAAGAAGGCGCTGATGCTGATTATGGGGAGCTGGGGCTACGCCGGCTGAGAGATTAACTTCGCAGCGTTCAGAGCGATTTTCGGTAATAAGCTGTCCTTCAGTACCAGGAGGCATTGCGAGGTACTCAAGGGACAGTTCTTGAGCTCGGGCGGCCGCAAGTAGAGTCTTGCATCTCTTCTGATGAATCGGGATTACCAAGCATGCCCCATCCTCCCCCTTAAATATCGCCTCAACGGCAGGAATCCTTTGGTTACGTCCTAACGAAGGGGCGTGGGTGAAGATCCTTTGAAGATCTTGATACTCATTCTTCCCAACACGGAAGTGCTCAATTCTCTCCGGTGTCAAAGCAAAGAACGCAGGCGATCGATCGACTCCTGTAGCTGAAAGGCGATCAATTCCACCAAACGCTTGCATGGTCGGCCCCTGGTCTTGCAGCCCCATCGGCATCATGTGAGCTGAAAGCAAAACCACCGATGATTCAGCGTATTCGATGGTGTGGATGCTGGAGTTTCGCGTGAGAAACGGCCAAATGGGGATGATGTAAGGCTCGGGCGGGAGGACAATCAATCCGGTAAAGGATTGAAGCCACTGTGAGCATTCTGTTGAGGGCCTATCAGGGATCGTAACGAGCGCGTGGTGCCAGCCTTGTCTGCCAACAAGCCAGTCGAGAACAAGCTCATTCGGAAAATCGGGTGCCTCAGGCTCCTTCCACAGCAACGCATAGGTCTCTGAGCCTCTGAGCATCTGGGCTCTAGGAAACCCGCGAGCCTCTCCGCGTCCCGAGGCAGTAAAGGCAGCAGCACCAAAAGATGGAAATCCTAGGCACTCCCTCTCCACTCCCTCTTCAAAAAGAGGATCAGGGTTGCCATCAAAGGTTACTATTCGGTAATTTTCCGTCGACAGCTCGGCCATGATCCGAAAGCCGTCCGTCATGCCACGCATGTTGACCGGTTGAAGGCGCCCCCCCACATCCACCGTGACAGTGGCGTCGCACGCACGGCACGACGGCAACACAAGTTCAAAATACCATCCGGTACGGCCTAGCTCTTTGGGAATGATTAGCCGCAGATCCAGTCGCCGCTTCGTCAGCGTAGAGAAAACACCTCTTTGGGTGTTTTGCGTCTGCTGACTCGGTGAAAAATTTTCACATTCAGGCGTTCCCCACCCAGGCAAGTGGGCGAAGTATTTCTTTCGGATAGCCCCAGCACAATGACTCATCATCGCCTTGCAGCATGGGCACGCGTACAGGTCTAGGCCTGTGGCCTGATCTGCAGATTCAACCTTGTTCGTCAGTTTGTTAAACGCGTAGTCCAATGCACATCTCCCTACGTGCCTAGGTACTGGTCCCCGTACGTTTACCCAGCGCTTCGGTTCGCTCTACTTGGGCTCTAAGGACTTCAGCTTGGCTGCCAAACAACTCAATGAGATCGTTGGGTCTCCAATACTTAAAATCCGGAGTGCTGTTTGCTCGCGGTATCACCCAGCGATCCAACGCCATATCGGCAATTTCCCTCACCGATAAAAGCGAACTGATCTCCGGCTTGCCTTTCCCAGTCTGCAAAATTTTAGTCGCGTTGGAGGCAATTTGACATATAAAAACTTCGCGCTGGATTCCGTGGCGCATCAAATCATCTTTAAACCCCAGCGCTAGCAGGGCGGCCCGAGTGGTCCGTAGCCGCCAATTGGGGCCCTGACCATAGGCATGCTGATCTGCATAGGTATGGTCGATATGGCGCAGGTAATCCCGCAATTCCATGAACAGCCAGTCGGGAATGTGAAAATGTCCCCAGCCGCCCGTATAGCCAATCGACTTGAGATACTCAGTCCCGTTTAGCTTGAGCCGGTTATAGACCGAGGATCGCCCCATCGATGATGTCGTGATGATGGAAAGCAAGCGAGCCTTCTTTTGTTTTTGCGAGATAATGCCAGTCGAGGCGCCGTAGGTTTTGGCGAAATCATTGTAGATATCGCGGCTGCGGAGTAGGCAGGCGATCAACTTTCCACCAAGCAAAGCGTTGTAAGGCGGGATTGCGCCGAGTACGTAAGCATCCATGAGATTAACAAGCCTGGCGCCGCGATCTTCCGAGTTCCAGCCTATGAATTTGTCTCTTACGCCAAGGTTGAAAACCGGATCGCCGACTGCAATGATCCCCATTAGCTTCCCATTGCTTTGATCCCAAACGAGATAGCGCAAGCGCCGACCGAAACCGCTGGATACTGGAACGGACCATGACATCGAAGCGAGCCTGAAAAGGTCGCTTTGCCAAGTACCGGACGAAACCCTTTCCAATACTGGAGAGATTTTTTCGGGTTTTACATCCATTCCTGACGCAAAGTATTGCATCAGTTTTCCACCAGCCCTCGTAACGAAGTTCTCGCTGGCGATAAGGCGCTCCTCTCGCTGAGCGCTGTGCAACGTGCGAATCGCATCCTTGCTATTTCCCGGCGCGCGCAAAGCCCCTTCAGCGGTCTTAGTGAAGCCCAAAGAATGCAGGTGCTCGCGAAGCTTTCGCTTCAGGTTGGCTTCCCTGAGATTAACGCCAATAATGATTGCGTTGCCGTTTGGCATCTATTGCTTCCTGCGCAGTATTGATCCAGTTGAGCTTTTTTTAAACCGAGGGGATTGATACACAACACACAGCGAAACAAATGTGAGGAACCAGCCAAACGGATGACGTCAGCATAACGCGTCGCAGCAGCGTCATAGGCCGGCCGGGCCGAACAAATCAGCCGAACAAATCAGGGAGAGCTTTGCACCTGCCTTTTGACAAGCTAAATAGGTGCGCTGTACATACTCGCCGGCAAATGCAGTGGCGGCGATCGTACATACACATTCAGTATTTATAAAGGCCGATTAGACGATATGCCATCACCCCACCGCCATGAAGCGGGGAGAGGGAAGAGAGCGGCCGTGATTGCCATCGTCCCAGTCCAGAACATCCTGGATCAGTCACCGGTGCGCAGGGCCATGCTGCCCTTTCAGAACTACAATATCGCCCAGTCTGAAACAGCCGAACATTCGTTCATCGAGTACACCTGCGGCATCCACGCTCAATCGAGCCAGTCGTTGCTAAACGCGCATAAGCAAAAATTCGATAGCGCGCTTGAAGCGATTTAAGTCCTTCAAGGCAACCTTCTTGCGGTGATTACACCCTTTCAGGTAACCCCCCCAGTCATCAAAAAAGACTGGGGAGTTACTTATACTCAAGGTTTTCCGGGTTTGATTCGCGCCGTCGCTTCGGCCACCAACGGGTCATCCGGCCAATAATGCTTGGGGTATCGCCCCTTGAGATCCTTCTTCACCTCGGCATAGGTACTGCGCCAGAAGTTCGCCAAGTCCTGCGTGACCTGCACCGGCCGCCGCGCCGGAGACAGCAGGTGCAACTTCACAGACAGGCGCCCGCCGGCAATACGCGGGGTGTCTGCCAGCCCGAACAATTCCTGCAAGCGCACCGCCAGGATCGGCGGCTGCTCGCTGTAGTCCAGGCGTACCGATGACCCCGACGGCACTTTCACATGCTGCGGCGCCAGCTCTTCCAGGCGTTGGGGCAAGGGCCAGGGCAGCAGGTTGTGCAGGTAGCTGGAGATATCCAGGTTGGCGAAATGGCTGAGGCGCGAGACCTTGCCCAGATAAGGCATCAGCCAGTGTTCGAGGCTGGCGAGCAGGGCCTTGTCGCTGAGGTCGGGCCACTCGCTGGTGTTGCCGGCATCCAGTTGGCGCAGCAGCATCACACGGGCTTGCCACTGACGCAGTTCCGGGGTCCAGGGCAGCAGTTCCAGGCCTTTGCGGCGCACCAGGTTGACCAGCGCCTGGCTGCGGGCGGATTCGTCGAGGCCGGTCAGGGGTTCGCGGCTGAGCACCAGTTCACCGACTTTGCGTTGGCGCTCGGCACGCAAGACGCCTTCGCGCTCGTCCCAGTCGAGTTGGTCGACGTTGCGCACTTGCTCGGTCAGCACCGTGTCGAACAGTGCCGGATCAAAATCCGCCGCCAGGTAGATGCGTTCTTCGCGCTGGCCCTGGCGGCTGCCCAGGTCGGCGATCACCAGCCAGGGTTGTTTCATCAGGCTGTCGGCTTCGGCAAACAGCGCTGCGCGGCCATTGGCTAGGCGGTATTCAGCGCCACCGGGGCGACGTTGCTGGGCGACGCGGTCCGGGTAGGCCAGTGCCAGCAAGGCGCCGAGCCAGCGCGGGTGGTCGGGATTGTCCACCGGCTGGGCCGCCTTACCGCGCAGGTAGCCACGGTATTGCCGGGCCAGTTGCTTGGCGCGCTGCACGCCACCCTGGGTGCCGCGTGCACGCTCCTCGCCGGATATCAGCGCCAGGCGGCTGTGCAAGTCGGCGCCGCCGCCGCGCAGGATGTCGCGTTCGCCCAGAAGGGCCGCCACGTCACAGGCGGTGGCGGCGAGCCCCAGGTCTTGCCCGCGTAGCAGTAGATGAGCGATACGTGGGTGCGCCGGCAACTCGGCCATCTTCTGGCCATGGGCGGTGAGGTTTTCGTCGTTCAATGCACCGAGGCGTTGCAACAGGTCCTGGGCCTGGGCATACGCGGCTGTGGGTGGCGCATCCAGCCACACCAACTGGCTGGGCGTCACGCCCCAACGGGCCAGTTGCAAGGCCAGCCCCGCCAGGTCGGCGGCGAGGATTTCCGCGCTGCCATAAGCGGCCAGACCGTCGTGCTGGTCTTCGGACCACAATCGGTAACACACCCCCGGCTCCAGGCGCCCTGCCCGGCCGGCGCGTTGGGTGGCGCTGGCGCGGGAGATGCGCTGGGTGTCGAGGCGGGTCATGCCGCTGCCGGGGTCGAAACGCGGCACCCGCGCCAGCCCGGCGTCGATCACCACGCGTACGCCGTTGATGGTCAGGCTGGTCTCGGCGATGTTGGTGGCCAGCACCACTTTGCGCTTGCCGGCCGGCGCCGGGTCGATGGCGGCGCGCTGGGCATTGAGGTCCAGCTCGCCATGTAGGGGGCATAACAGCACGTCAGGGCGATCACCCAGGGCCTCGGCCAGTTGCTGGTTGACCCGGCGAATCTCCGCCTGCCCCGGCAGAAATACCAGCACACTGCCGGGCTCGTCATGCAGGGCTTCGAGGATAGTTTGCACCACGCGCGGCTCGATAAACTCCCCGGCCTGGTACGGCCGGCCCCAGCGCATCTGCACCGGGAACATGCGCCCTTCGCTGCGCAGGATCGGCGCGTCATCCAGCAGGCCGGCCAAGCGCTCGCCTTCGAGGGTGGCGGACATCAGCAGGATCTTCAGCGGCTGCTCGTCGCGAAACAGCTCGCGACCGTTAAGGCTCAGGGCCAGCGCCAGGTCGGCATCGAGGCTGCGCTCGTGGAATTCGTCGAAGATCAACAAGCCCACGCCGTCCAGCGCCGGGTCGTCCTGCAGGCGGCGGGTGAGGATACCTTCGGTGACTACCTCGATGCGCGTGTTAGGGCCGACTTTGCTGTCCAGCCGAATGCGGTAGCCCACGGTCTCACCGACCTTTTCACCCAGTTCACTGGCCAGCCGCTCGGCAGCAGCACGGGCAGCCAGGCGCCGGGGTTCGAGCATCAGGATGGTTTGCCCGGCGAGCCACGGCTCATGCAACAAGGCCAACGGCACGCGGGTGGTTTTACCGGCGCCGGGGGGCGCTTCCAGCACGGCTTCATGGCGATGCGCCAAGGCGTCACGCAGGGCGGGTAAAACATCATCGATCGGCAACGAATTCATACTGGCTCCAAAGCAGAGCGGCGAGTATAACGGCGAACTGCCGGATGCCGATGCGCGTCTCAAAAACAGCCACTCTTGGGACTGGGAATGCAGTCAAAGGTGGGAGCTGGCTTGCCTGCGATAGCGGTATGACAGTTGCCACTGTATTCCCCGAGCCGACGCTATCGCAGGCAAGCCAGCTCCCACATTGGTTCATCGGCGCCTGGCCGATCTGGCTTATAGTCACCCTTAAATATGTTCAGGAGACTTTTTCATGCGTATCGCTTCCCGTGTCATCGGCGGTGTCCTCGCCGTCACCCTGCTGAGCCAACTCACCGCCTGTGGGTCGATTTTCTACCCCGACCGCCGTGGCCAGATCGATGGCAAGATCGACCCGACCATCGCGGTACTCGATGCCCTCGGCCTGTTGTTTTATGTGATCCCCGGCCTGATCGCCTTCGGTGTCGACTTCGCCACGGGCGCCATTTACTTCGAACCGGGCAAGACCGCCCAGGTCGCCCCCGAGAAACTGCACGAAGCCATCGGCGCTGACGGCACGGTCGATAACGCCAAGCTGCAGAGCATCATCCAGAAAGAAACCGGCCGCACCTTGCCGCTGGACGACCCACGCCTGATCCAGTTCAAGGGCAGCGTGCAGCAACTGGCGGCCCTGGGCCTGCAGCCTGCCGCGTAAGGACAGCTCATGACCAGCAGCCCCGAACACGCAAGGCTCTTGCGCCTGGCCACCCGCGCCTCGGTGGGCGTGGCCTGTGTGTTGATTGTGACCAAGGCCATCGCCTGGTGGCTCAGCGGCTCGGTGAGCATGCTCGCCGGGTTGACCGACTCACTGCTCGACGGCGTCACTTCGCTGTTGAATTTGCTGGCAGTGCATTACGCCCTGCGCCCGGCCGATGACGATCACCGTTATGGGCATGGCAAGGCGGAGTCGCTGGCGGGAATGGCGCAGGCCTTGTTTATCGCCGGCAGTGCGGTGCTGATTGCGCTCCAGGCCTATGAACGGCTCAAGCATCCGGAGCCGGTCGGCGCACCGTGGCTGAGTATCGGCGTGATTATCTTGTCGCTGGGGCTGACCGTGGCCCTGCTGATGCTGCAACACCACGTGGTGCGCGAGACCGGCTCCAACGCGGTGCGCGCCGACTCGCTGCACTACCGCTCGGACTTGCTGCTCAATGGCAGCATCCTGATTGCGCTGGTGTTGGCAGGCTTTGGCTTTCATCAGGTCGACGCCTGGTTCGGCCTGGGAATCGCCGCTTACATTCTGTGGAGCGCGATCCAGATCGCCCGGGAAAGCTTTGCGGTGCTGATGGATGAAGAGTTACCGCCAGACGTCAGCCAGCACATGCTGGAACTGGCCCGGGGCGTACCCGGCGTGCTGGGTGCCCACGACTTGCGTACGCGGGTTTCCGGCAACCACTGGTTTGTGCAGTTGCACCTGGAGTTGCCGGGCGAGTTAACGCTGTCGGTGGCCCACGGTATCAGCGACCAGGCCGCCGATGCCATCCACCGGGAATACCCGAAAGCCGAAGTGCTGGTGCACGCCGACCCACGGGAAGTGGTCACCGGCAACAAAACCTAGTACTGCACCTGATATCCACGACTGCCCAGGCAGTTGCCCTGGGCCTGGCGGTAAGTTTGTACCACCGCAGGGTCCGGGGCATAGGTAACGGTGCGCGGGTCGAAGCCACTTTGTTGCACCGCCCAGCGATAACAGTCGTAGCCGTCCTGCTGTACCTGGGCTGGCGATTGGCCGTTGGCCGGGTAAGCCACCACGTCATAGCCGTTGCCTTGAGGCGTCGGCGGAGGTGATGGCACCTGCGTCGGTGGTTGTACCACCACGTATTGCTGGGTGCTTTGCTCGTAAGCGTAATAGGCGCCTGCGGCGAGGAACAACAGCGAGCCGCCTACCCACACTTCACGTGCGTAGTCCGGCAGGTAATGCACGCGAATGCCATAGGGCGGCGTCACCACTACGTAGCGTGGGCCTTGGGGGCGATACCAGTAGCCGCCGGAGAAAAAGTAGTCCTGGCCACGGTAAGGCACGCGGTAATTGCGATCGGGGAAACGGTCGATGACATATCCAGGGCGATGCTGCGGGCCTGGGCCCCAGCCATTGCCATGCCCGTCGGGGCGGCCTGGCCAGCGGTTATCACCGGGGCGATCGTTACTCGGACGCGAACCGGGGCCGCCGGCCTCCCAATGCCGGTTGTCATCGGGGCGTCTGGGAATATCACGGTAATAACCCTGGCGCGGCTCCTGGGTCTGGCGCACGGTATCGGGCCGGCCCTGGATCGGCAGGTTATTGGAGGGTTGCGGTTGCGGTGCTGGTCGCCCCGGCTCATGACCTTGAGGCCGACCTTGCCATTGGCCACCCTCGTGCTGGCCGCCACGATCACCCTGCGGGTTTTGTGGGCGTGGCTGATTGTGCTCAGGCCGTTGCCCCTGGCCCGGTGAGTTATCGCGTTCGTCGGCCATCGCCTGGGAGCCGACGCTGACCACCAGCAAACCAACACCTGCCATACGCCAGATGCGCTTCATGCTTTTCCTCACTGCGGATTGGGGCTTGATCATGAGACTGGAAAAGCCTCGCCCGGTTCTGAGACAGGTTATCAGTCACGAGAACTATTTTCTGAAGGCAAAACGCGCACAAAGAAAAAGGGGTGACCCGTCGGCCACCCCTTGAGAATTTCGTCCGTGCTCAACGCTTTTGACGTTGGCTCACCTCACGCCGTCTTGTGGACAGTGTGCAGCCTGGAGGCCGGCTCAACCCTGCTGGGGCGGCGGCCGCAACGGGCCTGATTGGGCGCGCTGCTGTGGACTGTTGTCCAGGCGGTGATTCTGTTGGTAATCATAGGCGTGCCAGGCGGGCAGAGGATTGCGAAGATTGCGTCAATAAACAGTGCTTGCGCAATTTTTAACCCTTCATGGATAATTAACCGCAATAGTTACGACAAAGGCCAACCCAATGAGCAAGCTTGACCGATACGACCTGAGTATTCTGGCGGAATTGCAGCGCGACGCGAGGATCTCCAACCAGGAGCTGGCCGAACGCATCGGCTTGTCGCCTTCGCCCTGCTCACGCCGGGTCAAGCAATTGGAGGACGACGGCTACATCGCCCGCCAGGTCGCCCTGCTCGACCGCAAGATGCTCGGCCTGAGCCTCACCGCTTATGTATTGATCGGCATGGACCGTCACACGCCGGAACGCTTCGAGAATTTCGAGGCCGCCATCCGCACCCTGCCGCAAGTGCTGGAGTGCAGCCTCGTGACCGGGATGGATGCGGACTACCAGTTGAAGGTGGTAGTGCCGGACATGGATCACTATCAGAAATTGCTGCTGGGGCATCTGACCCGGATCGAAGGGGTGACCAGCGTGCGTTCCAGCTTTGTGCTGAACCAAGTGCTCAACAGCACCGAACTGCCCCTGACCCACCTGCGCACCTGAGAACAACGATGTTCAACGGTGGGAGCTGGCTTGCCTGCGATGGCGGCGGGCCAGTTTGTCTCACGATCACTGACAGACCGCTATCGCAGGCAAGCCAGCTACCACCGTTTGACCGCGTACGACTCAGGTCAATGTTGCGTTTGTGACGCTGCCGTATACTGCTCGCTTGTCTTGTCGGAAGAGTCCCATGAACAACATCGACCCCGCCCTGTTTGAAGAATGGATGATGACCGGCCTGGTCACTATCCTGATCATTTTCATGGGCTTCATCGTCTGGGACCTGGCGAAGAAATCCAAGGCCGGGCGCTTTGGCTCATTCATTTTGTTTTTCGTGCTGGGCCTGGGCGTGGCCGCATTCATCATCAAGAGCGTGGTGATTGGCTTGATCGAGTCCGGCGCTTTATAGGCGCGCCGGTACTGCTTTCCATTGGCCTTGATCCAGGCCGTCGATAGACCAGTCGCCAATGCGCACGCGCACCAGGCGCAGCGTCGGCAGGCCCACTGCTGCGGTCATGCGCCGTACCTGACGGTTGCGCCCTTCACGTATCACCAACTCCAGCCAATGCGTCGGCACGCTTTTGCGAAAGCGTACCGGCGGGTTGCGCGGCCATAACGTCGGTTCATCCAGTTGCCGAGCCTCGGCAGGCAAGGTCATGCCATCGTTCAGCTCGACACCATCGCGCAGACGTTGCAGCTGTTCTTCAGTCGGCTCACCTTCCACTTGCACCCAGTAGGTTTTCGCCAATTTGTGCTTGGGATCGGCGATGCGCGCCTGAAGCTGGCCATCGTTGGTCAACAGCAGCAAGCCTTCGCTGTCACGGTCCAGGCGCCCCGCCGGGTAAATACCGGGAATATCGATAAAATCCTTGAGCGTCGCGCGCCCGCCTTCGTCACTGAACTGGGTCAGCACATCGAACGGCTTGTTGAACAGGATCAGCTTCGGCTCGGCCGGTGGCGCCTTGGCGACACGTCGAACAGGCTGCGAAGGTTTCACGCCTGGGCGGCGCGAATCGGGACGGGTAGGACGGGACATGGCAAAGGAACATCTAACGGTCAGGACCGACAATGCTAGTGGCCTGACCGCCAAATGACCATCCCAACCGCTTAGCGGAACGGCGGTTCGTCGAAGCTGCGCAGTTTGCGCGAGTGCAACGAGTTGAGTTCGGTGCGCAACAGGTCGACCGCCTCGATGCCGATCTTCAAGTGCTGGCTGACCGCACGCTCGTAGAACGCGTTGGCCGAACCTGGCAGCTTGATCTCGCTGTGCAAGGGTTTGTCGGATACGCATAACAAGGTGCCGTAAGGCACGCGCAAACGGTAACCCTGGGCGGCGATGGTGCCGCTTTCCATGTCCACGGCCACGGCGCGGGACAGGTTGATCAGCGGCCGCTCCTGGGCCCAGCGCAGTTCCCAGTTACGGTCGTCGTAGGTCAGCACGGTACCGGTGCGCAGGCGTTTTTTCAGCTCTTCGCCTTTTTCGCCGGTGACTTTCGCCGCCGCTTGCTGAAGCGCCAGTTGCACTTCGGCCAGGGCCGGAATAGGGATGTTCGGCGGTACTACACGGTCCAGAATCCCGTCGCGGCGCATATAGGCGTGGGCCAGTACGTAGTCGCCGATGGTCTGGGATTGGCGCAGGCCGCCGCAGTGGCCGATCATCAGCCAGCAATGCGGGCGTAGTACGGCCAGGTGGTCGGTGATGTTCTTGGCGTTGGACGGGCCCACGCCGATGTTCACCAGGGTCACGCCGTGGCCGTCACTGGCTTGCAGGTGATACGCCGGCATCTGGTAGCGGTGCCAGACCACGCCGGCGGCAATGGCCGAGGCTTCGCCGTGGTCCATGCTCTTGTCGATCACCACGTTGCCGGGCAGCACCATACGGATAAACCGCGGGTCGCTGCGCAGTTGCTCCAGGCCATGCAGGATGAACTGGTCAACGTAGCGGTGGTAGTTGGTCAGCAGGATCCACGGCTGCACATGGCGCCAGTCGCTGCCGGTGTAATGCACCAGGCGGCGCAGGGAAAAATCCACACGGGCGGCATCGAACAGGGCCAGGGGCAGCGGGTCGGTGTTTTCCCAGTCGTACAGGCCATCGGCAATGCCGTCGGTGGCGGCGGACAAGTCGGTACTGGGGAATACACGGGCCAGGGTCGCGGCGGTGACGCCGGAGCCGGCCAGTTCATCGCCCTGCTCCACCACGTACGGATATGGAATGTTCTGCTGGCTGACGCCTACTTCCACCGTGACGGTGAAGTCGTGCATCAGCGGCACCAGTTGCTCCAGCAGGTACTTACGGAACGCGGCCGGGTGGGTCACGGTGACGCTGTAGGTACCCGGCAGTTGCACCTTGGCATACGCCCGAGTGGTTTGGGGGACTTCACCGTGGCAGTGGTAGGTCAAGCGCAGTTCCGGGTAGCGAAACAATGCGCGCTGCTCGGCGTCGGGCTCGACGCGGTCCTTGAGGTATTGCTTGAGCGCCTGGTTGAGCGCGCCAGTGGCACGCTCATGCAGCGCCGCCAGCCGGTCCACGGCTTCTTCGGCGGTTTTAACGACAACAAAAGCTTCGGTCACGGTAAGCATCCTGTGTTCTGACTTGCAGGCCTTTATCTTGCCTGTATCCAGGCCTCACCGAAACACCAGAAGTGGAATGCGTTGATAGGTGGGAGCTGGCTTGCCTGCGATAGCGGTCTATCAGCTACATAATTGCTGGCTGGACCACCGCTATCGCCGGCAAGCCGCTCCCACATTTGGATTGTGTTTATTCAGAGCGATTGCGGGGTTGAGCGGGCGACAATTGCTTCCACGTCGACGCCACGCGGCAAGGTGCCATATACCCGCCCCGACGATTCACCCAGCCGGCTGGCGATAAACCCATCACTCACCGCCGCATTACCCGCCTCCAGCAACAACTTGGCCTGTAACGCCAGGGCGATGTCCTCGGTCAGTTGCCGCGCCCGATACTGGATGTCCTGGGTGTCCATGAATGCCGCCTTCAACTGCTCGATATGCCGCGCCAACTGCTTGTCGCCGTGGCCATCGCCCAGCTCCACAAACAACGCCTCCAGTACCCCCGGCTCTTTGGACAGTGCACGCAATACGTCCAGGCACTGCACATTGCCGGAACCTTCCCACGTCGAATTCACCGGTGCCTCACGGTAAAGGCGCGGCAGGATGCTGTCCTCCACATACCCGGCACCGCCCATGCATTCGGCGGCTTCGTTGATCATCGCGGGCGCGCGCTTGCAGATCCAATACTTGCCCACGGCTGTGACCAGCCGGGCGAACTTGGCTTCATGTTCATCATCAAGATGATCCAGGGCGCGGCCCATGCGCAGGCTCAAGGCCAGGGCCGCTTCGCTTTCCAGGGCCAGGTCGGCCAGCACGTTCTGCATCAGCGGCTGCTCGCTGAGCACGCGGCCACCCACTTGGCGATGGGCGCAGTGATGGCTGGCCTGGGTCAGCGCCTGGCGCATCAAGGCGCTGGAGCCGACCATGCAATCGAAACGTGTCATGGCAACCATTTCGATAATGGTTGGAACGCCGCGGCCTTCTTCACCGACCATCCACGCCAGGGCGCCGCGAAACTCCACTTCGCTGGAGGCGTTGGAGCAGTTGCCGAGTTTGTTCTTCAAGCGCTGGATGTAGAACTCGTTGCGCGTGTCATCCGGGCGGTGCCGGGGCAGCAAAAAACAGGTCAGACCCTTATCGGTCTGGGCCAGGGTCAGGAAGCCATCGCACATTGGTGCCGAGCAGAACCACTTATGCCCCACCAGTTCGTAGGCTTGGCCGGGGCCACCCGCGCCCACGGGATAAGCGCGAGTGGTATTGGCGCGCACGTCGGTGCCGCCCTGCTTCTCGGTCATGGCCATGCCGATAGTAACGCCGGCCTTGTGGGCGATGCCGACATTGCGCGGGTCGTAGTGAGTATTGAGCACTTTAGGCAGCCAGAGGTCCGCCAGCTCCGGTTGCATGCGCAGGGCCGGAACGCAGGCGAAGGTCATGGTCAGCGGGCAGCCGCTGCCGGCTTCGGCCTGGCTATGCAGGTAGGTCATCGCCGCACGCGCCACATGGGCGCCAGGCTGCGGATGGGCCCACGGCAACGACGGCAGGCCATGCTCGACGGCGGTGCGCATCAACTCGTGATAAGCCGGGTGAAACTCCACCAGGTCGATACGATGACCATAACGGTCATGGCTGCTGAACACCGGTTTATTCTGGTTGGCCAGGAACCCGGCTGCCATCAACGGCCCACCGGCCAGCGCACCGTAGGCATCAATGCGCGCTTGGGCCCAACCGGCGCCGAAGCGGCGTGACCATTCCTGCAAAGGCAAGTCGATGCGATACAGGTTAGTGCCGTCCAGGGACGGTGGCTGGTTGGTGACGTCGTGGGTTTCGGCAAACTGATGCAGGTTCATGACGGGCCTCCTGGAAAAAAGGCCGTATGAACAGTGGCCCGGAATTCAGTTAAGCACCGTGCAAGACCTTAAAAAAGTGGCATACGCGCCGAATGTTCGGCGCTTTCACCCTCATCCGCGCACAGCACGCTACGTTCAAGTGCCGCCTGCAAGGCGTCGAAACGCACCGGTTTGGCCAGTCGGTCCGTCATGCCAATACCATGGCAGCGCTCACGCTCCGGCCCATTGGGCGAAGTGCTCAGGGCGATCACCGGCAATTCACCGCAGCCGGGCAATGCGCGAATCTGGCAGCACAACGAAAAGCCACCCTCTGGCACATCCAGCAGCACGGCGTCGAAACTGTGCCCCTGCAATGCAGCGAGCGCCGCCGGGCCGCTGTCCACGGTTTTGACCCGGTAACCGAGCTTGAGCAACATGCCACGCACCGCCAACTGGCCCACGCTGTTGTCGTCCACCAACAGCACCGTGCATTCCTGAGGCGCACGCTGTGCAGGCAAAGCCTGCGCGGCCGGCGTCACCTGCTGCGGCACGGCGCTGACGTCCATTTCCAACTGGAAGCGGCTGCCTTTACGGGGCTCCGAATGATGGGTCAGGCGCCCGCCCAGCAGTTCGATCAACTGCCGGCAAATCGCCAGGCCAATGCCCAGGCCGCCGTATTCACGCGTCATCGAGCCGTCCAACTGAAAGAAACGCTGATACAGCGTGGCCTCATCGAGAAAGGCAAAGCCGATACCGGTGTCGGTGACGATAAAGCTCAAGTGCAAGGCGCCATCCCCTTGCGGCACGCCCACCACACGCAAACGAACCGCGCCGACGTGGGTGAATTTGAACGCATTGTCGAGCAGGCAATCCAGGCACTGACGCAACTTTTGGGCATCGCCGATGAGCCGGTCTGGCAGCTCATCCGCGACGTCAATGGAGAACGCCAGGCCCTTGGCCTGGGCGCTGCCGGTGAACTGCTGGCGCAAGGTATCGAGCTCGCCACGCAGGCTGAACACTTGCGGCTGGGCCACCAGGCGACCGGCCTGCAACTCGGTGAGGGTGAGGATGCCGTTGACCATGCGCATCATGTCCCGCGCCGAGCCGGCGGCGGTTTGCTGGTACTGCGTCAGGTCATCGTCCAAAGGCACGGTTTGCATCAGTTCCAAAGAGCCGATCACACCGTTCATCGGCGTGCGCAATTCGTGGGTCAGGGTGGCGAGAAATTCGTCTTTGAGGCGATTGCTGCGGGCCAGTTGCTGGTTGAGCGCTTCCAGCTTCTGGCTGGCATCGAGGAGAATCTGCGCCTGCTGTTCGCGCATGCCGTTGATGCGGTCGGCCAGGGCCAGGGACAACAGCGCCACTTCAATGGCTGAGCCGAGCTGGCTGGCATACATGGTCAGGAACACGTTAGGCAGATAACCCAGCACCATCAGGGTATTGATCACCCCGCCGAGCAGGAAGGCCGACCAGGCGATGATGAAATAACGCGCCATGCGCTGCCCGCAATACCAGGCCTTGATGGCCGCCACGAAGATGGTCACGGTAAACACCAGCGCCAGCGCAGTGGCCAGGCGCAGGGCCACGGCGTAACTGGTCAACAGCGCCAGTGCCATCACCAACCCGCCACAGGCCGCCAGCGCCAGCAGGATGCGGTTGAGCCAGCGGCTGTGCTGCGCGGTGTGCAGGAAACTGCGCGCGAACAGGCTGCCGAACAAAGCCGCCGAGCCGATCAGGAAGGGAACCGCCGCATTCGCCCACCAGGGGTTGTTCGGCCAGAAGTACTCCACCGCAACGCCATTGACCGACAGCTGATACAAGCCGAACGAAGCGATATAGAAGATGTAATAGAGGTAGCTGGTGTCGCGTACGCTCAGGTAGATAAACAGGTTGTAGATCAGCATGCCCAGCAACACACCGTAGATGGCGCCGAGCACGTACAAACGCAACGGTTGCTCTTCCATATAGGCAGTGCCCGCCCACAACGTCAGCGGTGCCTGGATCGAGCCTTGGCTTTGCAAGCGCAGGTAGACGGTTTGTTGCTGGTCGGGCAAGAAGCTGAGCTTGAACAGGTAGTTGCTCTGGCTCACCTCACGGCTGGAAAACGGCAATGCGCTGCCGGTGCGGGCGGTGAGGCGATAGTGGCCGGTGCCGTCGTTCTGGTAGAGGTCCAGGCGATTGAGCGGCGGGTAGGCCAGTTCCAGAAACCAGGTGCGTGGTGCGCGGGGATCTTTGGCGGTGTAGTGCAGGTTGACCTTCAGCCAGAACACCGAGCGTGAATAGCCGGCATTGAGCGTGTCTTTGTCGTGGGTCTTGAATTGGGCGGCATAGGCGGGGGAACTGACATCGGCGATGGTGAGGGCATTGGTTGGGTCTTCGAGCACTTGCATGACCCGGCCCAACGGGAGGCTGCGCGTGTCCTGGTTGAACTCGACAGCGCCGGCGAGCATCGGTAGCCCGCACAATATAAACATCAGCAAATAGCGCATAGAGCCCCAGCGTAGCCTGGTCCGGTTGTGTCAAAAGCCCCCCATTCCTTTTGAGAAGACGTACACCGGCGATACAGTAAGTTATTGGGATGCACTTTAGCATAGCCAGTAAAAGCCATTAGCCACTGCCGGAACTTTTTTTAGAACAGCTCTAGCGCAATGCTTTCAGACCACTGCGTTGCAGCGTTCGGCCACGCAAAGCGACGCTGCAGCAGCAAACTTCTGCCATCGCCAGGCAGCCACGCAAAAAGCGTTTGGTGGTAAGCTCGCGCACCATGAATATCTACAGTTCTCGCCCCGTTGTCCTCTGTCTCTCCGGCCACGATCCCAGTGGTGGCGCCGGCCTGCAGGCAGATATCGAAGCCCTGCTCGCCCAGGGTTGCCACGCGGCCCCGGCCGTCACCGCGCTGACCGTGCAGAACACCGTCAATGTCAGTGATTTCCGCGTGCTTGACCGTGAGTGGGTACTGGCCCAGGCCAATGCCGTGCTCGGCGACTCTGAAGTCGCGGCGGTCAAGCTGGGCATGCTCGGCTCCACTGCGATGGTCGACACCGTGGTCGAACTGCTGCAGGCGCACCCGCATTTGCCGGTGGTCTGCGACCCGGTGCTGCGCGCCGGCGGCGGCGGTAGCCTGGGCAAGGACGAGGTCGGTTATGCGATGCGCGAGCGGCTGCTGCCCCTGTCATTGATCGCCACCCCCAACCTGCCCGAAGCGCGCATCCTCGCGGAACTGCCCGACGGCAGCGCCGACGACTGCGCCAAGAAGCTGCTGCCGTACATCAAGCACCTGCTCATCACCGGCGGCCATGGCGATGAGCACGAAGTGCACAATCGCCTGTACAGCCGCGACGGCACGCGCCAGACCTTTACCTGCCAGCGCTTGCCCGGCAGTTATCACGGCTCGGGTTGCACCTTGGCCAGTGCGCTGGCCGGGCGCATTGCCCAGGGTGAAGGCCTGGCCAGCGCCGTGCAATCGGCCCTCAACTACACGTGGCGTACCCTGCGTGATGCCGAACAACTCGGCCAGGGCCAGTTCGTGCCGCGCCGATTGCCGCTGGATTTCTGCTCGTAACTTATCGCTCGTCAGCAAGGGGTTTGCCCGATGAAACTACGCGGCCTTTACGCCATTACCGACAGCCAGCTGTTGGCCGGCAAATTCCTCGCCTACGTCGAGGCGGCGCTGGACGGTGGCGTCACCCTGTTGCAGTACCGCGACAAAAGCAGCGACGAGGCACGGCGCCTGCGTGAAGCCGAAAAGCTGTACGAACTGTGCTCACGCTACAAGACCCAATTGATCATCAACGACGATGCCGAACTGGCCGCGCGCCTGGGCGTCGGCGTGCACCTGGGCCAGACCGACGGCCCGCTGACCTCGGCCCGGGCATTGCTCGGCGCCAAGGCGATCATCGGCGCCACCTGTCACAGCCAGATCGAACTGGCCGAACAGGCCGCCAAAGAAGGCGCCAGCTACGTGGCCTTCGGCCGCTTCTTCAATTCCACGACCAAACCCGGCGCACCCGCCGCCACCGTTGACATGCTGGCCCAGGCCCGCAAGCGCCTGCACCTGCCGATCTGTGTGATCGGCGGCGTCACCCTGGAAAACGCCGAACCGCTGGTGGCCCACGGGGCCGACCTGCTCGCCGTGGTCCATGGCCTGTTCGGTGCCGACAGCACCCAGGAAGTCACTCGCCGCGCCCGTGCGTTCAACCATCTTCTTAAATCTTCAGTTTAGAGAGCCCGATCATGTCCCGTTCCGAAACCCTGTTTGCCAACGCCCAGAAACACATCCCCGGCGGTGTGAACTCCCCCGTGCGTGCGTTCAAGAGCGTGGGCGGCACGCCGTTGTTCTTCAAGCATGCCGAAGGCGCCTACGTCACCGATGAAGACGACAAGCGCTATGTCGACTATGTCGGCTCCTGGGGCCCGATGATCCTCGGCCACAGCCATCCGGACGTGCTGGACGCGGTGCGCCAGCAACTGCAGCACGGCTTGTCCTACGGCGCCCCGACCGCGATGGAAACCGAGATGGCCGACCTGGTCTGCTCGATCGTGCCGTCGATGGAAATGGTGCGCATGGTCAGCTCCGGCACCGAAGCCACCATGAGCGCGATCCGACTGGCCCGTGGTTACACCGGCCGCGACAACATCATCAAGTTCGAAGGTTGCTACCACGGCCACTCCGACAGCCTGCTGGTAAAAGCCGGCTCCGGCGCGCTGACCCAAGGCGTACCCAATTCCGCTGGCGTACCTGCGGCGTTCGCCAAGCACACCCTGACCTTGCCGTTCAACGACATCGCGGCCGTCGAGCAGATGCTCAGCGAAGTCGGCCAGGACGTTGCCTGCATCATCGTCGAGCCAGTCGCCGGCAACATGAACTGCGTTCCACCGGCCCCGGGTTTCCTTGAGGGCCTGCGCGAGCAGTGCGACAAGCATGGCGTGGTGCTGATTTTTGACGAAGTGATGACCGGTTTCCGGGTCGCCCTCGGTGGCGCCCAGGCTTACTACGGCGTCACGCCAGACCTGAGCACCTTCGGCAAGATCATCGGCGGCGGCATGCCGGTAGGCTGCTTCGGCGGCAAGCGCGAGATCATGCAACACATCGCCCCGCTCGGCCCGGTCTACCAGGCAGGCACCTTGTCGGGTAACCCGCTGGCAATGGCCGCCGGCCTGACCACCCTGCGCCTGATCAGCCGCCCGGGCTTCCACGCCGAGCTGACCGACTACACCACACGCCTGCTCGACGGCCTGCAACAACGCGCCGACGCCGCCGGCATCCCGTTTGTGACCACCCAGGCCGGTGGCATGTTCGGCCTGTACTTCAGCGGCGCCGACGATATCGTCACCTTCGATGACGTGATGGGCAGCGATGCCGAGCTGTTCAAGCGCTTCTTCCACCTGATGCTCGAAGGCGGCGTATACCTGGCACCGAGCGCCTTTGAAGCCGGCTTCACTTCGATCGCCCATGGCGAAGCCGAACTGAAATTGACCCTGGATGCTGCCGAGCGCGCGTTCGCGGCCCTGAAATAAGTGACGGCAACCTCTGACGTTGCCCCTGGCAGCGTCAGATTTGCTACTTTGCTTACAGAGAATTCCTGGTTTTTTCGAGAATTGCCCTGCAATCCGGCAGATAACTTGCCCAAGCAGCAGAAAAACGAGTAAAGACTTTGTAAGCAGAGGCCTGCTTATTTCATAATGCGCGCTTATTGGACTCCCTCGAGGGTCCGCGCGCCCCGTCAGAGGTAAGTCGATTCCCATGAAACGCACCGGCCGCACCCTGGTTCTGGGCTGCCTGTTGCTCCTTCAACCGCTACTGGCACATGCCCAGGCCGGCGGCAACTCGTTGTTAATCCCAGCGATGGGTCGTTGCACCCTCAATACCCAGCCAGAGAGCCAGGCCGAAGCCCTGAGCGCGTGCCAGAAACAGGCCGAGGAAGGGGATGCGCAAGCGCAATACGAGTTGGGCGAGTACTACCACGACAGCAAGAACCCGGCCGTTGACCTCAACAAAGCGTTGAGCTACTTCGAGAAAGCCTCGTTGCAGGGCCACGCCCAGGCGCAATACCAGTTGGGCAACATGTTCTTCAAAGGCGAAGGCGTGCCGGCCAACAACGTCCAGGCGTACATCGTGCTGAAAATGGCCGCGGTCAACGGCGCCGAAGACGCACTGGACACTGCCGACGAAGTCGCCGAGCACATGCAGCGCGATGAACTGGAAGTGGCCACCCAGGTGCTGGGGCAGATTTTCCGCAACTACCTGCAAGAATTGCAGAGTGCTGATGGGCGTTCGCCGTTCTCACCCCTTCCCTGATTTTTTGTAGACCTTACATCGCTATCGCAGGCAAGCCAGCTCCCACAGTTGACCGCATTCCAGCATTGAAACGCGGTCGAATGTGGGAGCTGGCTTGCCTGCGATACGCACCCCTCGGTCTAAAGCCCTACTTCTCAGGCATCGGCATCGGAAACGGCATCACATTGCTCATGCCCCGAGCCTCACTGATCTTCGGCGTCCCCAGGCGCTCGACTTCATCGATGCGCACAATCGAATGCATCGGCACAAAGCTGCGCACCACACCTTCGAACTGGGCCTTGAGCTTTTCTTCGCCCGGATCGACCACCAACTGGGTGCGCTCGCCAAAGACGAACTCTTCCACCTCTAGGAAGCCCCACAGATCACTTTGATAGATCTGCTTGGCGTACATTTCGAACACCTGGCCCTGGTTGAGGAAAATCACCTTATAGATTGGAGCTTCACGTTTGGTCATGGTGGGCGAACAACACATGGGGATATAAAAGAGGGCGCGAACTATAGCATGGCACCCGATGCACAGCGCTAGGAACCAATGGGCATGCCCCCTATAATGCGCGGTTCTTTACCACCAGTTGACGATTCCCATGGCCAAGAAGCTTTACATCGAAACCCACGGTTGCCAGATGAACGAGTACGACAGCTCGCGCATGGTCGACTTGCTGGGCGAACACCAGGCCCTGGAAGTCACTGCCCGCGCCGAAGATGCCGACGTGATCCTGCTCAATACCTGCTCGATCCGCGAGCGGGCCCAGGACCGTGTGTATTCGCAGCTGGGCCGCTGGCGCGAATTGAAACTGGCCAACCCGGACATGGTGATCGCCGTCGGCGGTTGCGTGGCCAGCCAGGAAGGCGCCGCGATCCGCGACCGCGCGCCCTACGTCGATGTGGTGTTTGGCCCACAAACCCTGCACCGTCTGCCAGAGATGATCGACGCCGCACGCATCACCAAGCTGCCGCAGGTCGACGTGTCGTTCCCCGAAATCGAAAAATTCGACCATCTGCCCGAACCGCGCATCGATGGGCCGAGCGCCTATGTGTCGGTGATGGAAGGCTGCAGCAAGTACTGCACCTTCTGCGTGGTGCCTTACACCCGTGGCGAAGAAGTCAGCCGGCCGTTTGACGATGTGCTGGCGGAAATCATCCACCTGGCTGAAAACGGCGTGCGCGAAGTGACCCTGCTGGGCCAGAACGTCAACGGCTACCGTGGCCAGACCGATGACGGCCGCCTGGCCGACCTGGCGGAATTGATCCGCGTGGTCGCCGCCGTCGATGGCATCGAGCGCATCCGCTACACCACCTCGCACCCGCTGGAGTTTTCCGACAGCCTGATCCAGGCCCACGCCGAAGTACCAGAGCTGGTCAAGCACCTGCACTTGCCGGTGCAATCGGGTTCGGACCGCATTTTGTCGGCGATGAAGCGCAACCACACCGCGCTGGAATACAAATCCAAACTGCGCAAACTGCGCGCTGCCGTGCCGGGCATCTGCATCAGCTCGGACTTTATCGTCGGCTTCCCGGGCGAAACCGAGAAAGACTTCCAGCAGACCATGAAGCTGATCGAAGACGTGGGTTTCGACTTCTCCTACTCGTTCGTCTACAGCCAGCGCCCAGGCACCCCGGCTGCCGACCTGCTGGATGAAACCCCGGAGGCGTTGAAAAAAGAGCGTTTGAACGCGCTGCAACATCGCCTCAATCAGCAGGGCTTCGAAATCAGCCGACAAATGGTCGGTTCGATCCAGCGCATTCTGGTGACCGATTATTCGAAGAAAGACCCGGGTGAATTGCAGGGTCGTACCGAGAACAACCGAATCGTCAACTTCCGCTGTGACAATCCCGCGCTGATCGGCCAGTTTGCCGATGTGCACATTGATGCGGCGCAGCCACACTCGTTGCGTGGCTCGTTGATCAACTGATCTCGCTGACCGGATGAAGATCAAAATGTGGGAGCTGGCTTGCCTGCGATAGCGATGTATCAGTGCCCAATGTGCCAACTGACCCACCGCTATCG
>NZ_JBXAJM010000016.1:0-140840 GCF_058797315.1 Pseudomonas sp. GW823-FHT02F05 | reverse complement strand
TCTTCCTTTCTCTCCCCCCCCCCCCCCCCCCCCCCCCCCCCCCCCCCCCCCCCCCCCCCCCCCCCCCCCCCCCCCCCCCACAGGGGTTCTTCAGGGTTATCGAGAGTGGGGCCAGGCTATTTAAGTGCTTTCGCACACCAGCGCCTGGCGTTATTCTCTCTCTCACCTCATCAGCCAAAGGGCGGCTAAAAGCAACCTTGAACGCACCCATAGCAGAACCCCATCGTTTTATCCTCGAGCCTTTTGAGGCTCGCCGTTTCGCCAACCTGTGCGGACAGTTCGACGAGCACCTGCGCCTGATCGAACAACGCCTGAGCATCGAGATCCGCAACCGCGGCAATCAGTTCGAGCTCATTGGTGAACCCCAACACACCACGTCTGCAGAAAACCTGCTGCGCCGTCTCTACCGCGAAACCAAGGGTAGCGAGCTGTCGCCGGAGACCGTGCACCTGTACCTGCAGGAGTCGGCTGTGGAAGACCTGGCCAATAACCCGGTGGCCGAAGCCAGCGTGGCCTTGCGTACCAAAAAAGGCATGATTCGCCCACGCGGCTTGAATCAGCAGAAGTACGTCAAGGAAATCCTGGGCAACGACATCAACTTCGGCATCGGCCCGGCCGGTACCGGCAAGACCTACCTGGCGGTGGCCTGCGCCGTCGACGCCCTGGAGCGCGAGCAAGTGCGGCGCATCTTGCTGGTGCGCCCAGCGGTCGAGGCCGGCGAAAAGCTCGGTTTCCTGCCCGGCGACCTGGCCCAGAAGATCGACCCGTACCTGCGCCCGCTCTACGACGCGCTGTACGAGATGCTCGGTTTTGAATACGTGGCCAAGCTGATCGAGCGCCAGGTGATCGAGATCGCCCCGCTGGCCTACATGCGTGGCCGTACGCTCAACAACAGCTTCATCATTCTCGACGAAAGCCAGAACACCACCGTCGAGCAGATGAAGATGTTCCTCACCCGTATCGGTTTCGGCTCCACTGCCGTGATCACGGGCGACATCACCCAGGTCGACCTGCCCAAGGGCACCAAGTCGGGCCTGGGCCAGGTGATCGAGGTGCTCAAGGACGTGCCGGGTATCAGCTTCACGCACTTCATGCCCAAGGACGTGGTGCGCCACCCGCTGGTGCAGCGCATTGTCGAAGCCTATGAGCGTTTCGAACACCACGACGACGCGCCCGCCAAGGACGCTCGCCACGATGCTTGAGCTAGACCTGCAGCTGGCCACCGACGCGCCCGCCCCCAGCGAAGCCCAGTTCCGCCAATGGTGTGAACTGGCTTTGCGCCAGCGCACCGCTGACTCGGAGCTGACCATTCGTCTGGTGGACGAGGCCGAAGGCCGTGAGCTGAACCACACCTGGCGCCAGAAAGACTACGCGACCAACGTGCTGTCCTTCCCCGCCGACGTGCCCGACGAATTGCTGGATATCCCGCTGTTGGGCGACCTGGTGATCTGCGTCGCGGTGGTCGAGCGAGAAGCGGCGGAACAAGGCAAGGAACTTGAGGCCCATTGGGCCCATCTAGTCATCCACGGCTGCTTGCATCTCTTGGGTTACGACCATATAGACGATGACGAAGCCGAGGAAATGGAAGCACTGGAACGAACGTTGCTTGCAGAACTGGGTCACCGCGACCCATATGCAGACGACGAAAGCTGATCAACACTCAACTGTCACATCAAAGGATTTAGAGTAATCGCTATGAGCGAAGACCGATCGAGCAACGGGCAGAAGTCATGGCTGGGTAAACTGACCCAGGCTTTTGCCCACGAGCCGAAAAACCGCCAGGAGCTCTTGGAGCTGCTGCGCGATGCACACCAGAACAAGTTGCTGGACAGCGAAGCGCTGGCCATCGTCGAGGGCGCCATCCAGGTGGCTGACCTGCAAGTACGTGACATCATGGTCCCGCGCTCGCAGATGATCAGCATCAAGGCGACCCAGACCCCACGGGAATTCCTCCCGGCCGTGATCGACTCGGCGCATTCGCGCTACCCGGTGATCGGTGAAAGCCATGACGACGTCATGGGTGTCCTGCTCGCCAAGGACCTGCTGCCGTTGATCCTCAAGGAGAATGGCGACAGCTTCAACATCAAGGACCTGCTGCGCCCGGCCACCTTCGTGCCGGAGTCCAAGCGCCTGAATGTGCTGCTGCGCGAGTTCCGCGCCAACCACAATCACATGGCCATTGTGATTGACGAATACGGCGGCGTGGCCGGCCTGGTCACCATCGAGGACGTGCTGGAGCAGATCGTCGGCGACATCGAAGACGAGCACGACGTCGAAGAAGACAGCTACATCAAGCCGCTGCCCAGCGGTGACTTCCTGATCAAGGCGCTGACGCCCATCGAGAACTTCAACGAGTTCTTCGACAGCGAGTTTTCGGACGATGAGTTCGACACCGTCGGCGGCCTGGTGATGAGTGCGTTCGGGCACCTGCCCAAGCGTAATGAAACCACCGAGATCGGCGCCTATCGCTTCCGCATCCTCAATGCTGATAGCCGTCGTATCCATCTGATCCGTTTGACACCCATCGCCCGCTAAGGACTGACATGCGCCGTCTCACCTCACCCGGCTGGCCCGGTAACTTGCTGGCCGTGGTGGCCGGCGCCATCACAACCCTGGCGCTGGCGCCGTTCGATATCTGGCCGTTGGCGCTGGTAGCGGTCGGCCTGTTCTATATCGGCCTGCGGGAGCTGACACCCCGCCAGGCCCTGGGCCGTGGCTGGTGTTTCGGCTTCGGCCTGTTTGGTGCCGGCACCAGTTGGATCTACTACAGCATCCACCACTTCGGCGGCGCTTCGGTGCTGCTGGCGGGGTTCCTGATGCTGCTGTTCACCGCCGCCATCGCCTGGTTCTTTGCCCTGCCCGCCTGGCTATGGGCGCGCTGGTTGCGCCGTAACGAAGCACCACTGGCGGATGCATTGACGTTCGCCGCGTTGTGGGTCGGCCAGGAAGCCTTTCGTGGCTGGTTCCTTACCGGTTTCCCGTGGTTGTACTCCGGTTACAGTCAACTCGATGGGCCGTTGACCGGCCTCGCGCCATTGGGTGGGATGTGGCTGATTTCCTTCGCCCTCGCGCTCACTGCCGCATTGCTGTGCAACCTGCCGCGCCTGCTGGCCAGCAAGCGCAATGCCTTCATCGGCGCGGGCCTGTTATTGCTGGTTGCGCCCTGGGCGATTGGCCTGGCACTCAAGCATCACGCCTGGACATCGCCGTCTGGTGCGCCCCTGAGCGTGGCTGCGATTCAGGGCAACGTCGAGCAAAGCATGAAGTGGGACCCGGACCAGCTCAATGCACAGTTGGCGCTGTACCGCGACATGAGCCTGAGTTCCAAGCGCGTCGACCTGCTGGTCTGGCCGGAAACTGCCGTGCCGGTGCTCAAGGAGTCCGTGGAGGGCTACCTGGGCATGATGGGCAAGTTTGCCGCCGACCGGGACAGCGCGTTGATCACTGGGGTACCGATTCGCCAGGAAGTGCACCACCAGAAGCGCTACTTCAACGGCATCACCGTGGTCGGCGAAGGCGACGGCACCTACCTCAAGCAAAAACTGGTGCCGTTTGGCGAGTACGTTCCGCTGCAGGACATGCTGCGCGGGCTGATTGCCTTCTTCGACCTGCCCATGTCGGACTTCGCCCGCGGCCCTTCTGACCAGGCCATGCTGCAGGCCAAGGGTTATCAGATTGCGCCGTTCATTTGCTATGAAGTGGTGTACCCCGAATTCGCCGCCGGCCTGTCGGCCCAGAGCGACCTGCTGCTGACTATCAGCAACGACACCTGGTTCGGCCGCTCCATCGGCCCGCTGCAGCACCTGCAAATGGCGCAAATGCGTGCGCTGGAGGCTGGCCGCTGGATGATCCGCGCCACCAACAACGGCGTGACCGGGCTGATCAACCCGTTTGGGCAGATCACCGCGCAGATCCCGCAGTTCGAGCGTGGCATTCTCTATGGGGAGGTGGTGCCGATGCATAACCTCACGCCGTACCTGCAATGGCGTTCGTGGCCGTTGATCATTGTGTGTGTGCTGCTCTTTGGCTGGGCGCTGTTGGCGGCTCGGATGGCCAAAACGGTCTGACCTGTGGGAGCTGGCTGCGATGGCGGTGTATCAGTGCCCTGAGTGCTCACTGACCCACCGCCATCGCAGGCAAGCCAGCTCCTACATTTGATCTCCTGTGTTGCACCTATCGGTAGAACAATCGATACCCCACCTGCCCCACCACTTCATTGATCAACTGCCCGCTTTGCCACACCGCCTTGACCTCCGGCATCCAGCCACCCAGCGGTCGGCCATGGTCGACACCCAAAAAGCCCACCGGCCCCGGCACCACGGTGAAGCCGGCCTTTTCAAAACTCCACACCGAACGCGGCATGTGCCAGGCCTGGGTCACTACCACTACACGCTTGATGCCTTGCGGCAACAAAATCTCGGCGCTCATCTGGGCGTTTTCCCAGGTAGTGCGGCTGCGATCTTCTTTCCAGCGCACGGTGACACCGAAGTCATCCTGCATCGACACGGCCATCAGCTCGGCCTCACTGGGCGGCGTGCCGTAGTGCAAGCCGCCGCTGGTCAGCACTGGCAAACCGGATGCCTTGGCCAGCCGCGCGGCAAAACGCTCACGTTCCAGGCCAATTCCGGTGGGCTGGTCGCTGCCCCACGCAATGTCTCCACGCTCGCGCCCCGAGCCCAGCACCACAATCGCATCGGCACGCTGGGCCAGGGTGGCCCAGTCTTCCCGGGCCAAAGGCGGCTCTGTCTCCAGGGCACGGGCGCCCCATTGCACCATCACTGGTAGGCTGATCAACCACATTCCGCCCAGCCCCAGGGCAAAGCACAAGCCCGCCAGGCGCGGACGGCTGCGGCGAAACCACCAGGCACACGCCAACAACAGCAGAAAAATACCGGGCGGCAACAACAGTTGTTTAATGAAATAACGAAAAGGCATCGGGCATCTCCAAAGATGCCCGAAGCCTAGATGCATCGGGGTTTTGCAACAATCCTTACCGACAACATTTTGATAACGCTAACGGATAACGCGGGGCTCACTTGCACCGCACGGAGCGGAAGTTCCCTGGCCCGCGGCCGGTCGCCAGGTCTTTGAGCCAGATGACCTTGGCCGAATGAGCGGGCGGGGAAGCCTGCCCATGGGAGGCGCGGTCGTGATTCAACGCCAGATAGTTCTTGATCAATTCAAGCTCCGCCAGGCTCAAGCCTCGCAACTCCAGCTCCAGAGGCCGTTCATCACGCAATCGGCCTGCGGTTCTTGCGGCGTCCAATGCCCGACCCAAACGGTCGATCAATCCTTCATACAACTGCGGTTTCGTTAAAGTTCGCTGCGATTCAACCATCCCCTCACCTCATTGAAGAAATACTTGCTCCCCACTAAACAGCGTAGCCCCCGTTGCTGCGCCTGCCCGGTGCCGCGACAGACGGCCCTTGGCGCGCAATCAGGGTTTCCCTCGATAGAGTGGGGTCATGTATGCTACGGCGCTTCCTGTAACTCCACTTCCCGCAGGGTTTGGGCACGGACGCGCCGCTTCTTGGTGTCGAACAACCCGGACAGTGCACCGAAGAGGATTAGGCCACCCTTATCCAGTTCAAAAGTAGCCATGCACGAACAATATCAGCCCCGTGAAATAGAAAATGCCGCCCAAACCTTCTGGGACGAGCAAAAGTCCTTTGAAGTCAGTGAACAGCCGGGCAAGGAGACTTACTACTGCCTATCGATGTTCCCTTACCCCAGCGGCAAGCTACACATGGGGCACGTGCGCAACTACACCATCGGCGACGTGATTTCGCGCTACCAGCGCATGCTCGGCAAGAACGTGTTGCAACCCATGGGTTGGGACGCCTTCGGCATGCCGGCAGAAAACGCCGCGATGAAAAACAACGTGGCGCCCGCCAAGTGGACCTACGAAAACATCGCCTACATGAAGACCCAGCTGCGCAGCCTGGGCCTGGCGGTGGACTGGTCCCGCGAGGTCACCACCTGCAAGCCGGATTACTACCGCTGGGAACAATGGCTGTTCACGCGCCTGTTCGAAAAAGGTGTGATCTACAAAAAAAGCGGCACCGTGAACTGGGACCCGATCGACCAGACCGTACTGGCCAACGAACAGGTCATCGACGGTCGCGGCTGGCGTTCCGGCGCGCTGATCGAAAAGCGCGAAATCCCGATGTACTACTTCAAGATCACCGCCTACGCGGATGAACTGTTGTCGAGCCTTGACGATCTGCCGGGCTGGCCTGAACAGGTCAAGACCATGCAGCGCAACTGGATCGGCAAATCCAAGGGCATGGAAGTGCAGTTCCCGTACAACGTCGACTCCATCGGCGAAGCCGGCGCACTCAAGGTGTTCACCACCCGCCCCGACACCCTGATGGGCGCGACCTACGTCGCCGTGGCCGCCGAACACCCGCTGGCCACCCAGGCCGCACAGAACAACCCTGAGCTGCAGGCGTTCATCGCTGAATGCAAAGGCGGCAGCGTGGCCGAAGCCGACGTCGCCACCCAGGAGAAAAAAGGCCTGCCAACCGGCCTGTTCGTCGAGCACCCGTTGACCGGTGAGAAACTGCCGGTTTGGGTCGCCAACTACGTATTGATGCACTACGGCGATGGCGCCGTCATGGCCGTGCCGGCCCACGACGAGCGCGATTTCGAATTCGCCACCAAGTACAGCCTGCCGATCAAGTCGGTGGTGCGTACCAGCTCGGGTGATACCAACCCCGCTCCGTGGCAAGACGCCTACGGCGAGCACGGCACGCTGATCAACTCCGGCGAATTCGACGGCCTGGACTTCCAGGGCGCGTTCGACGCCATGGAAGTGGCCCTGATCAAGAAAAACCTCGGTGCCTCGCGCACCCAGTTCCGTCTGCGTGACTGGGGCATCAGCCGCCAGCGCTACTGGGGCTGCCCGATCCCGATCATCCACTGTCAAGCCTGCGGTGACGTGCCGGTACCGGAAGACCAACTGCCGGTCGTGCTGCCAGAAGACGTGGTGCCGGATGGTGCTGGCTCGCCGTTGGCGCGCATGCCCGAGTTCTACGAGTGCAGCTGCCCTAAATGCGGCGCGCCGGCCAAGCGTGAAACCGACACCATGGACACTTTCGTCGAGTCCTCGTGGTATTACGCTCGTTATGCCTCGCCGCACTATGAAGGCGGCCTGGTGGAGAAATCCGCAGCCGACCATTGGTTGCCAGTGGATCAGTACATCGGTGGCATCGAACACGCCATCCTCCACCTGCTGTACGCGCGCTTCTTCCACAAGCTGATGCGTGACGAAGGCCTGGTGAGCTCCGATGAGCCATTCAAGAACCTGCTGACCCAGGGCATGGTAATCGCCGACACTTACTATCGCCGCGAAGCCAATGGCGCCTACACCTGGTTCAACCCGGCGGATGTCGAGCTTGAGCGTGACAGCAAGGCCAAGGTCATCAGCGCCAAGTTGAAAGCCGACGGCCTGCCGGTGGAAATCGGTGGCACCGAGAAGATGGCCAAGTCCAAGAACAACGGCGTCGACCCACAGTCGATGATCGATCAGTTCGGCGCCGACACCTGCCGCCTGTTCATGATGTTCGCCTCGCCGCCTGACATGAGCGCCGAATGGTCCGACTCGGGCGTCGAAGGCTCGCACCGTTTCCTCAAGCGTGTCTGGCGCCTGGCCCACGCTCATGTCAGCCAGGGTCTGCCGGGCAAGCTGGATATCGGCGCCTTGAACGACGAGCAGAAAGCCGTTCGCCGCAGCATCCACCTGGCTATCCGCCAGGCCAGCCAGGACGTTGGGCAGAACCACAAATTCAACACCGCCATCGCCCAGGTGATGACGCTGATGAACGTGTTGGAAAAAGCCTCGCAGGCGACCGAACAAGACCGTGCGCTGATCCAGGAAGGCCTGGAAACAGTTACCCTGTTGCTCGCGCCGATCACGCCGCACATCAGCCATGAACTGTGGAGCCGTCTGGGCCACAGCGGTGCCGTCATCGATGCCGCCTGGCCGGTGCAGGATGACAGCGCCCTGGTACAGGACACGCTGCAACTGGTCATCCAGGTTAACGGTAAACTGCGTGGCCAGATCGACATGCCGGCCAGCGCCAGCCGTGAAGAGGTTGAAGCAGCTGCACGTATCAATGAGAACGTGCTGCGCTTTACCGAAGGCCTGACCATCCGCAAGGTGATCGTGGTGCCTGGCAAACTGGTCAATATCGTCGCCAGCTAAATCGGATCAGGCGCGGGGCTTGGCCCCACGCCGAACTAAACCTTTAGGGCCCGAGAAGGCCCACCTGGTTTCAAGGGGAGCAACAAAATGATCAAACGCAATCTGCTGGTTATGGGCCTTGCCGTGCTGTTGAGCGCTTGCGGCTTCCAGCTGCGCGGCACCGGCACCAATGAGCTGTCGCTCAAGGAACTCGACGTCAGCGCCCGCAACGCCTACGGCGAAACCGTCACCCAGCTGCGCCAGACCCTGGAAAACAGCGGTGTGCACGTGTACAACGGCGCGACCTACAAACTGATCCTGACGGATGAGCGAGAAACCCAGCGCAATATCAGCTACGCCAGCGCTGGCCGTGCGTCCGACGTCGAGCTGAACACAGCGCTGATGTTCGAAATACAAGGCCGTGATCAGTTGCCGTTGATGGGTGACAAGATCCAGGTGCAGAAAGTGGTGAGCCACGATGGCAACAACCTGGTGGGTTCAGACTCCGAGACCATCCAGGTGCGCAAGGAAATGCGTCGTGAGCTGATCCAGCGCATGATGACTCGCCTGCAAATGCTCACCCCGGAAAAACTGGCTGAGCTGCAGCAAGTGGCCGACAACAAGGCCAAGGCTGACGCCGACGCCCTGAAAGCCGCGCAGGAATATGAAGACAACACACCGAAACAGTCGCCTGTTGAAGTCCCTGTCGAGTAAGCCAGACGGGGCGCCCCTGGCGCCCCGTTCGCCCCGCCTATGAAACTTGCCCCCGCCCAACTCGCCAAGCACCTGCAAGGTGGCCTTGCGCCTGTGTACATCGTCAGCGGCGACGACCCGCTGCTGTGCCAGGAAGCGGCCGACGCTATCCGCACTGCCGCGCGCCAGCAAGGGTTCGATGAACGCCAGGTGTTCAGCGCCGACGCCAGTTTCGACTGGGGCACCCTGCTGCAAGCCGGCGCGAGCATGTCGCTGTTTGCCGAGAAACGCCTGCTGGAACTGCGCCTGCCCTCGGGCAAGCCGGGCGATAAAGGCGCGGCGGCCTTGATGGAATACTGCTCGCGCCCTGCCGAAGACACCGTGTTGCTGGTCAGCCTGCCCAAGCTCGACGGCAGCGCGCAGAAAACCAAGTGGGGCAAGGCCCTGGTTGAAGGTCCACAGACTCAGTTCATTCAGATCTGGCCAGTGGACAGCAACCAGTTGCCGCAGTGGATTCGTCAGCGCCTGTCGCAATCAGGGCTCGCAGCGACACAGGATGCCGTGGAGCTGATCGCCGCTCGGGTCGAGGGCAACCTGCTTGCCGCCGCCCAGGAGATCGAAAAGCTCAAGCTGATGGCCGAAGACGGGCAGATCACCGTCGAAACCGTGCAAGGCGCAGTGGCCGATAGCGCGCGCTTTGATGTGTTCGGCCTGGTGGACGCCATCCTCAACGGCGAGCCCGCCCACGCCCTGCGCATGCTTGAAGGCCTGCGCGGCGAAGGGGTGGAACCCCCGGTGATTCTCTGGGCCCTGGCCCGTGAGCTGCGCGTGTTGGCGAACATTGCGCTGCAATACAGCCAGGGCACACCGCTGGACAAATGCTTCAGCCAGGCCCGGCCACCGGTGTGGGACAAGCGCAAACCCCTGATGAGCAAAGCCCTGCAACGGCACTCGGCGCAACGCTGGGCGCAACTGTTGCTGGAAGCGCAGCGCATCGATGCACAGATCAAAGGCCAGGCGGCCGGCTCGCCGTGGATGAGCCTGAGCCGTCTGTCGCTGTTGATGGCCGGCCAGCGCCTGGCGTTGCCTGCCGAATAACCACCTCTGTACAACGGCACAAAACCCTGTGGGAGCTGGCTTGCCAGCTCCCACATTGACTCTGCCCACTGCCTATTTGCAACATTTCCCACCTATCGACGGGCTTTACAGCCGGCCCACTTCGGCAGATGATTTGCACCGCTGCATTCCACCCCAAGCGAGAGAATCCACCATGAGCAAAAAGCCATCCAAGCATGGCCCCAACAAGGCCAAATCCATCATCGCCCAGCCCTTGTTCCGCAGCCGCCAGGAACGCGCCGGCAAGGGCAAAGGCAGCTACCGCCGCGAAGCCTTCCAGTCTAATAGCTGGGAGGCTTCTTACTTTCTGGCTGCCTGAAGGCAAGCGCCCCTCTGGCATGATAAGGTCTGTACCTGATTTGTAACCCCCTGGACCTGTGCATGCCCTCTCGTCTTTCTCGTCATTGGCACCTGCGCCAATTGATCGCTGCCTCCAGCCTCATTCTGCTCGTCGCCTGCGCCGAAAAACCTACCGCTGCGGACGCTCAACCCCTGCCCAAGCTCCAGACGGCCCCGGCTATCGCGCCTGCCGTGGTGGCCCCGTTGGCGGTGGACAATCTCGATATCCAACCGACCCAGACCTTTGCCGAATGGCAGGCTGGCTTCCGTGCTCAAGCGCTGCAGGCCGGGATCACTGCGGCCGTGTTCGATAACGCTTTTGCCGGCGTCACTCCTGATATGGCGGTGATTCGCGCCGACCGCAGCCAACCGGAATTTTCCCGCCCGGTGTGGGAATACCTCGACGGTGCACTGTCGCCGGTGCGCGTGCGCAATGGCCAGGCACTGCTGGTCAAGTACGCCGATATTCTGCAAAGCATCGAGCAACGCTATGGCGTCGACCGCCAGGCGCTGGTCTCGGTGTGGGGCATGGAGAGCAACTTCGGCGCTTTCCAGGGCAATAACTCGGTGATCCGCTCCCTGGCCACCCTGGCCTATGAAGGACGTCGGCCGGCCTTTGCGCAAGCGCAGTTGCTGGCAGCGCTGCAGATCATCCAGCATGGCGATATTCAGGCCGACCAGATGAAAGGTTCCTGGGCCGGGGCGATGGGCCAGACCCAGTTCATCCCGACCACCTACAACACCCATGCCGTGGACTTTGACGGTGACGGTCGCCGCGATATCTGGAACAGCCCGTCCGACGCCCTCGCCTCCACGGCGCATTACCTGCAAAGCTCGGGGTGGCAGAAAGGCCAGCCGTGGGGCGTTGAAGTACAGCCGCTGCCGTCGGGCTTCGACTACAGCCTGGCCGATGGCGGCGTGCGCAAGACCGTGGCGCAATGGCTGCAACTGGGCATCCAATTGCCGCCTGGCGTGAGCCTGCCGGCCAATGTCGACCAGCTGTCCGCCGCCCTGCTGCTGCCGGCCGGCTACCGTGGCCCGGCGTTCCTGGTGCTGGATAACTTCCGCGCGATCCTCAAGTACAACAATTCGTCGTCCTATGCACTGGCGGTTGGTTTGCTGTCGGAGCGATTTGGCGGCGGCGGTGTGATTCGGGGCAGTTGGCCAAAAGATGAGCTGCCACTGAGCCGTTCGCAACGCATAGACCTGCAGACGGCGCTCAGCGCCAAAGGCTATGACGCGGGTAATGCCGACGGGATTATTGGCGCCAACACGCGCAAGGCGATTCGGGCTGCACAGCAGGCGCTGGGCTGGCCGGCGGATGGGTATCCGACGGTGAAATTGCTGGAATCGCTGCAGAACCGCTGAAGTGATCGCTCCCACGCTCTGCGTGGGAGCGCTGCCTTGGACGCTCCGCGTCGGCGGCTGAAGAGGGTGACGCAGAGCGTCACTGGAGGAATTCCCACGCAGAGCGTGGGAACGATCAGGCCTTGAACACTACATCCTGCTCCAACACCACCCGCTGCTCCCCCGCATCCAGGCGCACCAAGGCGCCCATCGGCAATGTCAGGTTCGGGTCGCAATGCCCACTGCGCCAGCCTGCCAGCACTGGAATGCACAGCGGCTCAAAGGTCTGCTTCAGCAGACGCGCCAATGCCGCGCTATCCACACCGGCCACATCCCCTACCAACACGCCAGCGACTTGAGCCAGCTTGCCAGCCAGGCGCAGGTGGGTCAGCAGGCGGTCGATGCGATAGAGCGGTTCGTTGACGTCTTCGATAAACAGGATGATGCCATCAGCGTCTATTTCGTAAGGCGTGCCCATGACCGCGGCGATCATCGACAAGTTACCGCCCAGCAAACGCCCACAAGCCACACCTGGCTCGATTGTGGTCAGCGGGTAGGCCATCGGGTGCGGCAGCACACTGCCGGCGCCCCGTTGGCCACGCAGCAGGCTGAACAAGGAGGATTCGGTGGGCGGCTGTTTGCCACCGAGCAGGTCGGCATTGAGCATGGGCCCGTGGAACGTCACGAAGCCGGCATAGCGGTTGATGGCCAGGTGCAAGGCGGCGATATCGCTATAGCCCACAAATGGCTTGGGGTTGGCGCGCAGCAGGTCGAAGTCCAGTGCATCGAGCAAACGGGGCGTGCCATAGCCGCCACGCAGGCAGAGGATGGCATCGATGTCGGGGTTGGCGAAGGCGGCATGCAAATCGCGCAGGCGCACTTCATCGCTACCGGCCAGGTAGCCGTCGCGCTCGTACACACCGGGGAAAATGTGCAGGTCGTAGCCACGGGCACGCATCCATTGCCGGGCTTTTTCAACATCCAGCGCGGCGGGACCGGCGGGGGCGATCAGGCCGAGGGTGCCTTCGGGGCGCAGTGCAGGTACGGCGGCGGTCATCCATGGTTCTCCCTATATGACGCAGAACGAAATGTGGGAGCTGGCTCGCCTGCGATGCAAGCGCCTCGGTGTATCAGTGACACCGAGGTGATGCTATCGCAGGCAAGCCAGCTCCCACACAAGCCCGCATTTCACATTGATTCTGGAGCGGCTTACGAAACCAGGCTCGCCTTGACCAGCTTGGCCTGCTCATCGGCATGATACGAAGACCGCACCAACGGGCCCGAGGCTACGTTCTTGAAGCCCATCTTGTAGCCTTCCTCGGCGAACCAGGCGAAGGTGTCCGGGTGCACGAAGCGCTGCACCGGCAAGTGGCTGCGGGACGGTTGCAGGTACTGGCCCAGGGTCAGCATGTCGATGTCGTGTTCGCGCATGCGCTTCATGACTTCGATGACTTCTTCGTCGGTTTCACCCAGGCCCAGCATCAAGCCGGACTTGGTCGGGATGTGCGGCATCATCTGCTTGAATTTCTGCAGCAGGGTCAGCGACCACTGGTAGTCCGAACCCGGGCGCGCCGCCTTGTACAGGCGCGGCACGGTTTCCAGGTTATGGTTGAACACATCCGGCGGCTCGGCAGCGGTGATTTCCAGGGCGACGTCCATACGGCCACGGTAGTCCGGCACCAGGGTTTCAAGCATCACGTTCGGCGACAGCTTGCGGATCTCGCGGATGCAGTCGGCAAAGTGCTGGGCACCACCGTCACGCAGGTCGTCGCGGTCTACCGAGGTGATCACCACATACTTGAGCTTCAGGTCGGCGATGGCGATGGCCAGGCTTTCTGGCTCATTGACGTCCAACGGCTTCGGACGGCCGTGGCCGACGTCGCAGAACGGGCAGCGACGGGTGCAGATGTCACCCATGATCATGAACGTGGCGGTGCCGCCAGAGAAGCACTCGCCCAGGTTCGGGCAGGAGGCTTCTTCGCATACGCTGTGCAACTTGTGTTTGCGCAGCAGCGACTTGATACGGTCGACTTCCGGCGAAACCGGGATGCGCACGCGAATCCAGTCAGGTTTCTTCGGCAGTTCGGTGGTCGGGATGATCTTGACCGGGATGCGTGCAACCTTCTCGGCGCCGCGCAGCTTGACGCCGGCTTCCACCTTGGCACGCGGGGCCGGGGCTGGACGCTCAGTGATGTCCAGCGTCGGGATCATGGTTTGCACAACATCAGTAGTCATATCAATCGATTCCGCCCGTCAGGGTCGTCTGCTCTGCATAGTCGAGGTGTTTGACGAGCTGCGCGCGCAGCCGGGCACTTACCTCGGCAAATTCTATGGATGTTGCATGGTCACTCAACTGGGTCATCGCAAGCCCGGCGTAACCGCACGGGTTGATCCGTCGGAACGGCGCCAGGTCCATGTCCACATTCAAGGCCAGGCCATGAAAGGAACAACCGTGGCGAATGCGCAGCCCCAGGGAGGCGATTTTCGCGCCATCCACGTATACACCCGGTGCATCGGGCTTGGCCACGGCGGTCACGCCGTAACTGGCCAACAGCTCGATCAGGCACGTCTCCATGCGGCTGACCAGGTCGCGCACGCCAAACCCCAGCTTGCGCACGTCCAGCAGCAGGTAAGCCACCAGTTGACCGGGCCCATGGTAAGTCACTTGACCCCCTCGGTCGACCTGCACCACCGGAATATCACCCGGCAGCAGCAAGTGCTCGGCCTTGCCGGCCTGGCCCTGGGTGAATACCGGCGGGTGTTCTACCAGCCAGATTTCATCCGGGGCCGAAGTGCCGCGCTCATTGGTAAAGCGCTGCATGGCATGCCAGACCGGCTCGTATGCCATCCGGCCGAGCTCGCGAAAGCCCAGGACTTGCGACATCACAGCACCATATGCACGAAGCCGGTGGCTCGCAGTTCGCTGTTGATGTTGTAGAGCTGGTCTTGATCGGTCGCAACGATGTGCAACTGGATCGTGGTGTACTTGCCGGTGGAGCTTTGGCGCTCGTCCACGCGGTTGTCGTTGATCGTCGCGTGCTTCCTGACGATCTCGAGAATCTTGTCCTTGCGGCCGACACCGGTATCGCTGATCACCTTGACGGGATAATCCGTCACAGGAAACTCGATCTTTGGCGCCTTTACTTCTACGTCTTTATCGGTCATGGCAGAACAGCCTCGTAAGCGCTAAGCCGTGGCGACGGGCAAAGCCCCGCGTTGGATCAACGCGGGGCTTTGCAGGTGCACACAATCAGTTGAACAAGCCGTAGAAGAATAGACGGATGCTATCCCATACGCGGCGGAAGATACCACCTTCCTCGACAGCGTCCAGCGCGATCAGGTCGGCGCTGTGCACCACCTTGTCGTCCAGCTTGACTTCGACCTTGCCGATCACATCACCCTTGGCGATTGGCGCAACCAATTGCGGGTTCAGGGTCATGCTGGCGGCGAGCTTTTTCAGCTGGCCTTTAGGCATGGTCAGGGTCAGATCGTCGGCCAGACCGGCCTTGACTTGCGACGTCGCGCCCTTCCACACCGGCGCGGTCGCCAGCTCAGCACCCTTCTGGTAGAAGGTCTGGGTTTCGAAGAAGCGGAAGCCGTAAGTCAGCAGTTTTTGCGTCTCGGCCGCACGGGCCTGCTCGCTGTTGGTGCCGAATACCACGGCGATCAGGCGCTGGCCATCACGTACGGCGGACGACACCATGCAGTAGCCGGCTTCGTCGGTGTGGCCGGTCTTCAGGCCATCGACGGTCTTGTCGCGCCACAGCAACAGGTTGCGGTTAGGCTGCTTGATGTTGTTCCAGAAGAATTCCTTCTGGGAGTAGATCGCATAGTGCACCGGGTCAACGCGGATGATGGCGCGCGCCAGGATCGCCATGTCATGAGCCGACGAATAGTGCTCTGGGTTCGGCAGGCCGGTCGGGTTCATGAAGTGGCTGTTGGTCATGCCCAGCTCACCTGCGGTTTTGTTCATCATGTCGGCGAAGGCGTCTTCGCTGCCGGCGATGTGCTCGGCCAGGGCGACGCTGGCGTCGTTACCGGACTGGATGATGATGCCGTGCAGCAGGTCGCTCACGGTGACTTGCGAACCCACTTTGATGAACATCCGCGAACCACCGGTACGCCAGGCGTTTTCGCTGACGGTAACCGGGTCGTTTTCGCCGATCTGGCCGCGACGGATTTCCAGGGTCGCGATGTAGGCGGTCATCAGCTTGGTCAGGCTGGCAGGCGGCAGGCGTACATCACCGCCGTTTTCGACCAGCACGTTGCCACTGGCGGCGTCCATGAGGACCCACGACTTGGCGGCCAGTTGCGGGGAGGCCGGCACCATTTCAACCGCCCAGGCGGCTGGGGTGATGATCAGCGAGATAAGCAGGCACGTACGTTTGGCTAAGGTGGTGATGTTCATCCGTCTCTCGAAATTGCTTATGGAAACTTGCCCTCGCGGGCAAAACTATTCAGACAGCCCGCTTCCAGACTGTCACGTGTTCGGTTGCCCGCTCACCCCTTGCCCCTGGGTTTTTATTGTTCAACGAGCCAACAACCAGGGTTCAAGCGCGCATGCGCGTCTGAGCCATCAATCCGTTACTGCTTATTCTGCGGTGACCACGCTGGGTTGCCCCAGATTGGCCAGACGCACGCTGTTCTGCACTTGTGCCACTTCGCTCGGCGAGCCGATAGGGCCCATGCGTACACGGTGCAAGGTTTGCTGGTTACGCACGATGGAACTGATGAAGACCGGCGCGCTGACCATGCCGCTGAGCTTGGACCTTAACAGTTCTGCCGCATCCGGGTTGGCGAAAGCGCCGACCTGCAGGTATTGCCCACCGGCCATGGAGGCGCCCGCTGCCGCGTGAGGTACCACCACGGTATCAGGCGCATGCTGCGCAGGTGGCGGGGTCCATTGCTCGATCTTGCCGGTGGAGGCCGTCACTTGCGGTTGCGGGGTTGGCGGTTCGTTGAGCATCAATGGCGCGGGTTTGCCACGCTGGGCCCAATACTGCGCCGGATCGATGCCTTCGACCTTGACCCGTGCGGTGCCGGTTTCGGCATAACCGAGTTTCTTGGCGGCCGCGTAGGACAAGTCGATGATCCGGTCCGAATAGAACGGCCCACGATCATTGACCCGCAGGATCACGGTGCGATTGTTGTCCAGGTTGGTCACGCGCACATAGCTGGGCAGCGGCAGGGTCTTGTGGGCCGCGCTCATGCCATACAGGTCATACACTTCGCCGTTGGCGGTGTTCTGGCCATGGAACTTGGTGCCGTACCAGGAAGCGGTGCCCGACTGCACGTAAGTCTTGGATTCCTGCAGCGGGAAGTAATTCTTGCCCAGCACGGTATAGGGGTTGGCCTTGTACGGGCCGGTATGCAGGGTCGGCGTGGCGTCCGGGATCTTCGACACATCCACATCCCACCACGGCGCGCCGTCTTTGTGCGCGCGGTTGATGTCCAGGCCCGGCTGGGCACGGACCACCGCACCGCCCGCCTTCTTGGCCGGCGCACGGTTAGGGGTGGTGGAGCAACTGGCTACCAACAAGGACAACGCGGCGAACGCCACCAGCTTGAGCGGTTTTTTGAACGGCGATACCCGCATTACTTGTTGCCCCGTGCTTGAACCAGCTCATCTGACAGCTGATGCACGGCCATGGCGTACATCACACTGCGGTTATAACGCGTGATTGCGTAGAAATTCTTCAGGCCCATCCAGTATTCAGGGCCATTTGCGCCTTCCAGGCGGAATGCCGTCACCGGCATGTCGTCGCGTGGCGCATTCTGACTCGACCAGCCCAGCGCTCGCAACTCCCCGACGGTCTTGACCGGTTCGATACCTTGGGTCAGGCCCTCGTCAGCGCGCTCGCCCGTGACATCGGCGCGGATAACCACCGGCTCGCCGGCGACCCAACCGTGGCGCTTGAAGTAGCTGGCCACGCTGCCGATGGCATCGTCGGGGTTGCTCCAGATATTGATGTGCCCGTCACCGTCGAAATCCACCGCATAGGCGCGAAAGCTGCTCGGCATGAACTGCGGCAAGCCCATCGCCCCGGCGTAGGAGCCCTTGAGGCTCAGCGGGTCGACCTGCTCTTCGCGGGCCAGCAACAGGAATTCGCGCAGTTCCTTGCGGAAGAACTCGGCGCGGGGCGGGTAATCGAAGCCCAGTGTCGACAAGGCGTCGATCACTCGGTAGCTGCCGGTGTTGCGCCCGTAGAAGGTTTCGATGCCGATGATCGAGACGATCACCTGGGCTGGCACTCCGTACTCCTGCTCGGCGCGGGCCAGTACCGCCTCGTGCTGGCGCCAGAAATCCACGCCGCGGGCGATGCGCGCATCAGTGAGGAACATCGGGCGATAGTCCTTCCACTGCTTCACACGTTCGGCAGGTCGGGAGATGGCGTCGAGGATCGCCTGCTTTTTCTGGGCTTCGCGGAACACGCCCATCAGTTGCTCGCCAGCAAAACCGTAGTCGCGGGTCAGCTCACCGACAAATTCGGCAACCTGGGGAGAGCCATCGTAGTCACCGGCCTGCGCCTCTTGCGTTGCCCCCAGCAGCCCGATCAGGCCCATCCAGGTCGCATGCCGAGTCGCCCAGCCGCGCATTACTTGCATTGACATCTTCACCTTATTCAAACCTGTGCGATCCACTTGCGATGCGTATGAATCGACATCAAAACCCCAAACGCTGACAGCAATGTCACCAGCGAAGTTCCACCGTAGCTAATGAATGGCAACGGCACCCCAACCACCGGCAGCAGGCCACTGACCATACCGATGTTGACGAAAACATAAACAAAAAAAGTCATGGTCAGGCTGCCGGCGAGCAATTTGCCGAACAGCGTCTGCGCCTGGGCAGTGATCACCAGGCCGCGACCAATCAACAGCAGATAAATCAGCAACAACGCGCAAATGCCCACCAGGCCGAACTCTTCGCCCATCACCGCGATGATGAAGTCGGTGTGGCTCTCGGGCAAGAAGTCCAGGTGAGACTGGGTGCCCAGCAACCATCCCTTGCCAAATACCCCCCCGGAACCGATGGCCGCCTTGGATTGGATGATGTTCCAGCCGGTGCCCAGCGGGTCGCTCTCCGGGTCGAGGAACGTCAGGATCCGTTGCTTCTGGTAGTCGTGCATGAAGAAGAACCACATGGCCACCGCCACGGGCACGGCGGCGGCCAGCACGCTGAGGATCCAGCGCCAGCGCAATCCGCCCATGAACAGCACGAACGCGCCACCGGCGAGGATCAGCAACGAGGTGCCAAGGTCCGGCTGGCGCACGATCAACACAAAGGGCACACCGATCAGGATCAGGCTGATCGCCACGTGCTTGAGCTGCGGCGGCAAGGTGCGCTTGGAGAGGTACCAGGCAATGGTGGCGGGCATGAGGATCTTCATGAATTCCGACGGCTGGAAGCGAATCACACCGGGGATGTTGATCCAGCGTGTGGCGCCCATGGCGTTGTGGCCCATGACGTCCACCACCACCAGCAACAACACGCCGGCGACATACCCCAAGGGCACCCAGCGCGCCATGAAACGCGGCTCCAACTGGGCGATCACCACCATCGACAGCAGGCCCAGGCCAAACGAGGACGCCTGCTTGATCAGCAGGTCCCAGTTCTTGCCGCTGGCCGAATACAGTACAAAAAGGCTGCCGGCCGCCAGGGTCAGCAGCAGGATCAGAAGGGGGCCATCAATGTGCATGCGTTGCAGCAACGTCGCACGGCGACGCATCACATCTTCGCTGGAGAGGATGCGGTCAAAATTACTCTTCACGGGCCGTAACCTCGGGGCTTGAAGGGGGGCCGCCATACTCGGGCTTGAGCCGGCCATCGTCGGCCAGCAGCCAGGCGTCCATCACCTGGCGTACCACTGGGGCCGCGACGCCGGAGCCGGACTCGCCGTTCTCGACCATCACTGCCACCACGATTTTCGGGTCTTCCGCCGGGGCAAAGCCGACAAACAAGGCGTGGTCGCGGTGGCGCTCCTGCACCTTGGAGCGGTCATACTTTTCGCCTTGTTTGATCGCGACCACTTGGGCGGTACCACTTTTGCCGGCAATGCGGTATTGAGCGCCAATTGCCGCTTTGCGCGCAGTGCCGCGAGCGCCGTGCATCACCTGCTGCATGCCGTGGTTGACCTTGGCCCAATCGGACGGGTCACGCAGCACAATGTCAGGAATCGGATTGTCGTCCACCGGCTTTTCGCCTTCGATGGTTCTGGCCAGGTGCGGTCGGTTCCACACGCCTTTGTTCGCCACCAGCGCCGTGGCCTGGGCCAGTTGCAGCGGAGTGGCCTGCATATAGCCCTGGCCGATACCCAGGATCAGGGTTTCGCCGGGGAACCACGCCTGGCGGCGGGTCGCACGCTTCCACTCCCGCGACGGCATCAGGCCGGGGGATTCTTCGAACATGTCCAGGGAGACTTTCTGACCGAGGCCGAACTTGCCCATGTAGGCAGACAGCCGATCAATTCCAAGTTTATGGGCCAGGTCGTAAAAATAGGTGTCGTTGGAGCGCATGATCGCGGTGTCCAGGTCGACATAGCCGTCACCGGAGCGGTTCCAGTTACGGTACTTGTGGTCGTAGTTGGGCAGCATGTAGTAGCCAGGGTCGTACACCCGGCTTGAGGCCGTGACCACGCCAGCATCCAGGCCGGCAATCGCCACCGCCGGCTTGATGGTCGAGCCCGGCGGGTACAGGCCGCGCAACACACGGTTGAACAGTGGCCGGTCGATGGAATCACGCAGCTCGGCGTAGGCCTTGAAGCTGATGCCAGTCACAAAGGGGTTGGGGTCGAAGCTGGGCTGGCTGACCATCGCCAGCACTTCGCCAGTCTTCGGGTCCAGCGCCACTACGGCACCCCGCCGACCGCCCAGGGCCATCTCGGCAGCTTCCTGCAACTTGATGTCCAGGCTCAGGACAATGTCCTTGCCAGGCACCGGATCGGTGCGCTTGAGCACGCGCAATACGCGACCACGCGCATTGGTCTCGACTTCCTCGTTACCTACCTGGCCATGCAACTCGGCCTCGTAGAAGCGCTCGATACCGGTTTTGCCGATGTGATGGGTGCCGCTGTAGTTGATCGGGTCGAGGGTTTTCAGCTCTTTCTCGTTGATCCGCCCCATGTAGCCAACGGAGTGGGCAAAGTGCGGCCCTTGCGGGTAATGCCGCACCAACTGCGCCACCACTTCCACACCCGGCAGGCGGAACTGGTTCACCGCAATACGGGCGATCTGCTCTTCGGTCAGCTCGAACAGGATCGGCACCGGCTCGAACGGCCGGCGCCCCTGCCGCATGCGCTTCTCGAAGACGGCCCGGTCTTCCGGCGTCAGTTGCAGCACCTCGACGATGACATCGAGGACCTGCTTCCAGTCGCCGGAGCGTTCACGGGTCATGCTCAGGCTGAAGCTGGGCCGGTTATCGGCAACCACTACGCCATTGCGGTCGAAAATCAGCCCACGGGTCGGGGGAATCGGCTGCACATGCACCCGGTTGTTTTCCGACAGCGTGGAGTGATAGTCGTACTGGATCACCTGGAGGAAATACAGCCGCGCAATCAGCACGCACATCAGCACCACCACCAAGACAGCACCGAACACCACCCGCGCGCGTACCAGACGTGCGTCTTTCTCGTGGTCCTTGATGCGGATCGGCTGGGTCATCGGGGGCGGCGCAGACTATTTGTGGTAAGGGTGCCCGGACAGAACTGTCCAGGCGCGATACAGCTGTTCACCGATCAGAATCCTTACCAACGGGTGCGGCAACGTCAGCGCCGACAGCGACCAGCGCTGATCGGCCCGCGCACAGACTTCCGGCGCCAGCCCTTCCGGGCCGCCGACCATGAAATTGACCGTGCGCGAATCCAGGCGCCAGCGATCCAGTTCCACCGCCAGTTGCTCGGTGCTCCAGGGCTTGCCGTGCACTTCAAGGGTGACGATGCGCTCATTGGGGCCGACCTTGGCCAGCATGGCTTCGCCTTCCTGACGGATAAAGCGCGCCACGTCGGCGTTCTTGCCCCGGGTATTGAGCGGTATTTCCACCAGCTCAAGCGACAGCTCAGCGGGCAGACGCTTGGCATATTCGTGCCAGCCTTCTTCCACCCACTTGGGCATGCGTGAACCGACAGCGATCAGACGCAGGCGCACAGCCGTTCCTTATTCCTGGTCTTTGTTGAGCTTGTCGAAGTGCGCGTGGCCCACTTCCGGGCTGTGGTGCTTGCCATCAGCGGCACGGCTCTGCTCGGCGCCTTTCCACAGACGTTCCAGGTCGTAGAACTGGCGAGCGTTGGAGGTCATCATGTGAACGATCACATCGTCCATGTCCAGTAGCACCCAGTCGCTGTCGCCCTTGCCTTCTTCACCCAGTGGCTTGACGCCCTGGGCTTTGACGGCTTCGCGAACCTTGTCCAGCATCGCGCCGATCTGGCGGTTGGAGGTACCGGTGGCGATGATCATGAAGTCGGTGATGCTCTGCTTGTCGCGCACGTCCAGCACCTGGATGTCCTGGGCTTTAACGTCTTCCAGGGCAGCCACGGCGACTTTCACCAGCTCTTCGCCAGCCAATTCCGGGCCGACATGGGCTTCAACCGGCAGCGGCGCGCTTTTGAAGGTGCCTTTGCGCTTAACTTTGCTTACGTCTTTGTTCGTCATATAAAACTCGTTTTGCTCGTATGTTCGGGCGCTTGCTGCACGGTTCGTGCGTTCAAGCGCGCCTTTTCAGTTCGACGCACGGTACAGCCCGTGCGCATCGATGTAGGCCAGGACCGCGTCAGGCACCAGGAAACGTACCGACTTCCCGCTGGCCAGCAGTTGACGGATCTGGGTGGCGGACACCGCAAGCGGGGTCTGCCAGACGAATGCAATATTCCCGTTCGGCCCGGTCAGGGCCAAGGGGTCACTTACCGACCGCGCGGCCAGCAGGTTGCGCAAGGCATCCGGCGGTTCGCTGTCGGCATCCGGGCGTTGCAAAACCAGGATGTGGCAATGCTGGAGGAGTTCCTCCCAGCGGTGCCAAGAGGGCAGGCCGCAAAATGCGTCCCAGCCCAAAAGCAGAAACAGTGGGTCATCCGCGGCCAATTCGGCGCGCATCAGCTCCAGAGTGTCGATAGTGTAGGACGGTTTATCGCGCTTGAGTTCGCGATCGTCCACCACCAGCGGCGATATACCTTCCACGGCAACACGCACCATTTCCAGGCGTTGCTCGGCGGCCACCTGCGGCGTGTCGCGATGGGGCGGCCGGAAATTGGGCAGCAGGCGCAGCTCATCCAGCGCAAGGGCATCCGCAACTTCGAGGGCACTGCGCAAATGGCCGATGTGCACGGGGTCGAAAGTACCGCCGAGCAGCCCGATGCGTTTAGTCATCAAGTGCGCACATGACCGTCGCCAAACACCACGTACTTCTCACTGGTCAGCCCTTCGAGGCCCACCGGGCCGCGTGCGTGGAGCTTGTCGGTGGAAATACCGATCTCAGCCCCCAGGCCGTACTCGAAGCCGTCGGCAAAACGCGTCGAGGCGTTGACCATCACCGAAGCGGAATCCACTTCGTTGAGGAAACGCCGGGCATCGCTGAAATGCTCGGAAACGATGGCGTCGGTGTGCTTGGAGCCATAGGTATTGATGTGTTCGATGGCCTGGTCCAGATCGTCGACGATGCGGATCGACAGGATCGGGGCCGTGTACTCGGTGTACCAGTCCTGCTCGGTCGCCTCGATGACGTCCGCACCCAGCAGCGCACGGGTGCGCTCGCAACCGCGCAGCTCTACCGACTTGTCACGGTAGATGGCGGCCAGCGGCGGCAGCACACGCTCGGCAATGCCAGCGTGCACCAGCAGGGTTTCCATGGTGTTGCACGGCGCGTAGCGGTGGGTCTTGGCGTTGTCGGCAATGCGAATCGCCTTGTCGAGGTCGGCGGCGATGTCGATGAACACATGGCAGACGCCGTCCAGGTGCTTGATAACTGGCACCTTGGCATCACGGCTGACGCGCTCGATCAGGCTCTTGCCACCCCGCGGCACGATCACGTCGACGAATTCCGGCATGGTGATCAGCGCGCCCACGGCAGCACGGTCGGTGGTTTCCACTACTTGCACCACTTCAGCCGGCAACTCGGCCACGGCCAGGCCCTGCTGGATGCAGGCGGCGATGGCGCGGTTGGAATTGATCGCTTCGGAACCGCCACGCAGGATAGTGGCGTTGCCAGACTTGAGGCACAGGCTCGCGGCGTCGATGGTCACGTTCGGACGCGACTCATAGATGATGCCGATCACGCCCAGGGGCACGCGCATCTTGCCCACCTGGATGCCGGACGGCAGGTAGCGCATGTCGCGAATTTCACCGATGGGGTCAGGCAGCTTGGCCACCTGACGCAGGCCTTCGATCATGTCGTCGATACGTGCCGGGGTCAGCGCCAGGCGGTCCAGCAGGGCTGGCTCCAGGCCGTTAGCGCGCCCATTGGCCAGGTCCAGCTCGTTGGCGGCGGTCAACTCGGAGCGCGAAGCATCCAGAGCATCCGCAGCCGCCAGCAGCGCACGGTTCTTCTGCGCGGTGCTCGCACGGGCGATCAACCGCGAGGCCTGCCGGGCAGCGCGACCCAGGCGGGTCATGTAGTCAAGAACGGACTCAGTCATGGTCAGGGAGTCTTGGCAAAGAGGAAAGCGGCAGATTATAGCTGTGACGCCGCCCGACTGACAGCGGTGAGGGGCGGATGGTCGAAATGAACTGTAAAAACCCCAGGTTCAGCCGTAATTAAGGTGAGAGTTGTTATGATTCGGTCACATTTAGCCGTATCAACCCTTGACCGCCATGCCCGACTTTCCCCCGCTGCTCCCCGCCAGCCCGCTGCCCGATAGCTTCTTCGACCGCGATGCCCAACTGCTTGCGCGTGAATTACTCGGAAAAGTCATTCGTCATCGTGTGGGCGATCTCTGGCTTTCGGCGCGAATTATTGAAACCGAAGCCTATTACGTGGCCGAAAAAGGCAGCCACGCCTCACTCGGCTACACAGAAAAGCGTAAGGCTTTGTTTCTGGATGGTGGCCATATCTACATGTACTACGCCCGTGGCGGTGATTCGTTGAACTTCAGCGCCCACGGCCCGGGCAATGCCGTGCTGATCAAATCGGCCTATCCCTGGGTCGACGAAATTTCCGGGGCGGCGAGCCTGGCGCAGATGCTGTTGAACAACCCCAATCCCGACGGCAGCCCACGCCCCTCGCAGAAGCTGTGTGCAGGCCAGACGCTGCTGTGCAAGGCACTGGGCCTGAAAGTGCCGATGTGGGATGCCAAGCGCTTCGATCAGGAACTGCTGTATGTCGAAGACGTGGGCCAGGTGCCCACGCAGATTATCCAGACCACGCGCCTGGGCATTCCCAGCGGGCGCGATGAGCACTTGATGTACCGTTTCGTCGATGCTGGCTATGCGCCTTATTGCACGCGGAACCCGCTGCGTCGGGGGCAGGTCGAAGGCCGGGATTATTTTTTGATTTAACGCGCGACACATCCCATGTGGGAGCTGGCTTGCCTGCGATAGCGGTGTGTCAGGCAACTTCAATGCTGGCCATGCCGCAGCCATCGCCGGCAAGCCAGCTCCCACAGTTGAATTTCACCGTCTCAAATTCTGTTTTGTATGCATGGAGTGGATTGTATGGGCCAATGGCTCGATAGCATCACCGGCTGGTTGACCCTCAACCCACAATGGCTGGCAGCGGCGGTGTTTATTGTCGCGTGTGTGGAATGCCTGGCGATTGCCGGGTTGATCGTGCCAGGCACGGTATTGCTGTTTGCAATCGCCGCGTTGGCTGGCAGCGGTGCGCTGTCGCTGAGTGAAACCCTGCTGCTGGGCTTCCTCGGCGGCTTATTGGGCGACGGCGTTTCCTATTACCTGGGCCGCCATTTCCATCAGAACATCCGGCGCCTGCCCGGCCTGCGCCAGCATCCTGAATGGATGAACGGCGCAGAAACCTACTTCCACAAGTACGGAATCGCCAGCTTGTTGGTCGGGCGCTTCATCGGCCCATTGCGTCCCATGCTGCCCATGGTCGCCGGCATGTGCGACATGCCCTTCCCGCGCTTTGCCGCTGTGAGCATCATTGCCGCAGCGGGTTGGACCGTGGCCTATCTGCTGCCGGGCTGGGCTGCCGGCGCCGCGTTCCGTCTGCCCTTGCCGGAAGGCTTCTGGCCGGAAGCGGCGATTATCGCGGCGTGTCTCGCGGTGTTGCTGGGGATGAGTTTGAACAGCAGTTGGCGCGGGCATCGGCGCACCACCTTGTGGATTGGTTGCGCCAGCCTGGTGTTGTTGATCGCGCTGTTTATCGGCTACCCCCATCTCAATGACTTCGACCAGGGCCTGAGCGCACTGGTGCAGGAACATCGCAGCCCGTGGCTGGACGAGGTGATGGTGCGGGTCACCCAACTGGGTGAGTTCAAGAAGATGTTTTTCGCCAGCGCCGTGTTCACTGGCCTGTTGCTGTTGGCACGGCAGTGGCACCACGCCGTATTTGTCGGCGCCACCCTCGCTGGCGCGGCAGTGATTAACACCGGCACCAAGCTGTTTTTCGCCCGTGGCCGCCCGGAAATCCTAACGGACCCGCTGACCAGCTTCAGCATGCCCAGCGGCCATGCCTCCGGGGCCTTTGCCTTCTTCCTGGCGCTCGCGGTATTGGCCGGTCGCGGCCAACCTACGCGGCTGCGCCTGACCTGGATGCTGCTGGGCTGCATTCCCGCGGCGTTCATTGCCTTGTCGCGGGTGTACCTGGGCGCCCATTGGCCCACGGACATCCTGGCCGGCACCTTGCTGGCAATGACCGTGTGTGCGTTCAGCCTGACGGCAATCGAGCACCGCAGACCATTGCCAGCCATGTCGCAAAAAGCCTGGTGGCTGGTGCTGCCCGCCGTGGTGGCCGTGCTCGGTTTCATCGCCTTTACCGGTACGCCCCACGCACTGCTCAGGTACGCCTATTGACCCTTGGCCGGGCCGATCCAGTCCACGGAGGCGCTGCGCCGTTCAGCGTAACGCTCGCGGCGCTCCAGCAGCATCTCATCGGCCATTTCGGCGGCGCGCTCGGTGATGTACTCCGCGCCACGCGTGGCTTCCTGCTGGAGTAATTGCGTGGTCACGCTGACAAAATAAGCGTCCCACGCGACTTGTTCCGAGGGGGTCAGCCGAATCATGGTTATCTCCGATCATTGTTGTGCGATCGGAAAATAGTGCAGGCGGCGCAGTGGAGGCGACCGACCAAAGTCTGAAAGTCCTGCCAGACAAATCCGAACATCAGGTGAACAGTTCACCCTGCAATTCATCGAGCAACAGTTGGATCGCATCCAGGCGCTGTCCTGGGTCGTCCAGTTGCAGCAAGTCGATCTTGTCGGCCTCGTTAAATGGAAGCAGATAGGCCAACTGATTGCTCAGGGCTTGCTGGCCTTCGGCCTGGCCGCCCATGTCCAGCGACGCCACCATCGGGTGTTCGGCCAAGGCCTCAAGCAACGCCAGCAAGTCGGCGTCCTCTTCGCCCAGCGGCTGGTCCGGCAATTCTTGCAGCCATTGCACATCGGCCACCAGCAACTGGTCTTTCTGCACGCCGGCCTCACGCACGCGGAAACGACGGCCACCTTCGACGCGAATGCCCAGCAGGCCGTTGTCCTGCTGTTTGAAGTCACGAATCAGCGCCTCACAACCGACAAGCGCATAACCGTCAGGGGCCGTGCCCACTTCCGAGCCTTCAAGGATGCACACCACGCCAAAGCCTTCGCCCTTTTTCATGCAACGGCCGATCATGTCCAGGTAGCGCGCCTCAAATATCTGCAAGTCGAGGGTGCAGCCCGGGAACAGCACAGTGTTGAGGGGGAATAGCGCCAGACTCATAACGGCTTCCTTAAAACCTGGGTTAAACAATGACCGACACCGCCAACGGCAGGAACACCGCCGTGGCCACGCCCATCAAACTCATGGCCAGCGCCGCGAAGGCGCCGCATTCTTCGCTTTCCTGCAGGGCTACTGAAGTGCCGACGGCGTGGGCGGTCATGCCCAGGGCCATGCCCCGCGCTTCGGGGCTGCGTACACCCAGGCGCGACAAGAGCGCTGGACCGATCATCGCGCCGACCACCCCAGTGATCAACACGAACACCGCCGCCAAGGCCGCCACGCCGCCGATCTGCTCGGCCACCAGCATGGCAATCGGCGAGGTGACCGACTTGGGCGCCATGGTCATCAGCACCCTGTGCTCGGCCCCGAACCACCATCCCAACGCCACACAAAGGCCGGTGGCCAATACCCCGCCTACCACCAGCGTAGTAAATATCGGCCAGAACAATTGGCGAATCCGTCGCAGGTTCAGATAAAGCGGCACCGCCAGGGCCACTGTGGCAGGCCCCAGCAGGATGCCCATGATCTCGGTGCTCTTGCGGTATTCGGCGTAGCTCAGCCCGCAGGTGAGCAGCACGCCGATCACCAGCAGCATCGACACCAGCACCGGCTGCAGGAAGATCCAGCGGGTTTTCTCGAACCCCGCCAGCACCAGTTGATAGGCGCCCAGGGTGATACCGATACCGAACAGCGGGTGATGAATGACCGCCGTCCAGGCGCCCTGCCAGTCGAGGATCATTGGTCCTTCTCCTTGCGCTTGACCATCTGCTGCATCAGCACACCGACAAAGCCCATGGCGATCACCAGCGACACCACCAACGCCCCGACGATGGCCCAGAAATCCGCCACGATGTCCTTGGCATACACCATCACTCCCACGGCCGGCGGCACCAGCAGCAGTGGCAGGTAACGCAACAGGCTGCCGGCCGCCAGGCTCAGGGGCTCGCCGACTTCACCGCGCCAGACCAGAAAGCCCAGCATCAGCAACAAGCCGATGATCGGCCCCGGCAGTACCGGCACCAGTAAATGATTGATCGCCGTGCCGATCAGTTGAAACAGCACCAGCCAGGTCAGGCCACGTAACAGCATCCCGCTCTCCCCCTCAAAACTCGCGCGCATTATAAGCATGCCCGCCCTATGCTCCGGCATTCGCCAAAAGCATGTTGGGTTGACCAGGCTGATTGCCCATGATGATCTACATTGGTTCTCTGTAACCCATAAAAACGCCCCTTATCAACGGGCACATAAGTGATGAACCAAGGAGAGACGCAATGCCCTATGTACCCGTAGCGCAGCTCAAAGATTACGTCGGCAAGGAACTGGGACGTTCCGAATGGCTCACCATCGACCAGGCGCGTATCAACCTGTTCGCGGAAGCCACCGGCGATCATCAGTTCATCCACGTCGACCCGGTCAAGGCGGCGCAAACCCCGTTCGGCAGCACCATCGCCCACGGGTTCCTGTCACTGTCGCTGATGCCCAAGCTGATGGAAGACATCCTGATCATGCCCGAAGGCTTGAAGATGGCCGTCAACTACGGCCTGGACAGCGTGCGCTTTATCCAGCCGGTGAAAGTAAACTCCAAGGTGCGGCTGAACGTCACCCTCACTGACGTCACCGAGAAAAAACCGGGCCAATGGCTGTTCAAGGCCACCGCCACCCTGGAAATCGAAGGTCAGGAGAAGCCGGCCTATATTGCCGAGTCGCTGTCACTCTGCTTCGTATGATCGCCACACCCCCACTGTAGGAGCGAGCTTGCTCGCGAAGGTCGTCAGCGATAACGCGTGCTTGCTGAACAAATGCGGCGCCTGTGAGTTTTCGCGGGCAAGCCCGCTCCTACAGGTGATGGATCCTGCGCATAGACCACTAGGTTCGGCACCCCGGCTACGGCATACTCGGCGCTCAATTATCCGGATCCCGCTATGCGCCCACTCGCTCCCCTTGCCCTTGCCCTGTTGCTCACCGCTTGCGGAGACGGCGAATCGCTGTTGCCGCCCGATGCGCGCTTGCCCGATGGCGGCCGCTACCGTGGCGATGTGGTCAACGGTTTGCTGCAAGGCCAAGGCCGTGTGGACTACCCCAACGGCAGTTGGTACGCCGGCCAGTTCGACAAAGGCCAGTGGCACGGCCAGGGCGAATGGCATGGCAGCAATGGCGAAGTCTATAAAGGTGAATTCAAGCAGGGCCTGTTTGACGGCCAGGGTAGCCTGACCACCTCGGGCAGCAGCTACGTGGGCGGTTTCAAGAACGGCCGACGCAACGGCGAAGGCACCCTCAAAGAAGGGCAGATGACTTATCGCGGCGAATTCCAGGACGACCAGTACTCAGGCCTCGGCCGCCTGGAACTGGCCGACGGCAGTCAGTACCAGGGCCAGTTCGCCCACGGCAAGCCCAATGGCGAAGGCCAGCGCAATGACGACAGCGGCAACCAGTTCAGCGGCCGCTTTGTCGATGGACAACTGGAAGGCAATGGCACTTTCAATAGCGCCGAAGGCGATATCTATGTCGGCCAATTCAAGCAGAACCAGCTCAACGGTAAAGGCCGCTACGAGAACGCCGACGGTGATGTGTGGATCGGCCAGTTCAAGGAAGGCGCGCTGACCGGCAAAGGCGAATTGATCGGGGTCGATGGCAGCCACTATGTCGGCCAGTTCAGTGACTGGCGCTTTACCGGCGAAGGGCGCCTGAACCTCACCGATGGCAGTTTCTATATCGGTGGCTTCGACAGCGACAACTATCAAGGCCGTGGCACCCTGGTACTCACCGACGGCACCGTGCAGTCCGGCACCTGGGTCAACGGCCTGCGCGTGCGCGACGCCGAGGGCAAGCTGCTGCCCGACCCTCTGGAGACCGGCATACTGGCTCAAGGCCGCTTGCTTGATGACGCCCTGGCGACAGTGCCCGCGTCCACTCCGGCCGTGGAGCTATACACCTTGGTGCTGGCCGGCGACGGCAAACAAAGCGTGTTCCTGCGCGAGGCCGATTACGTCAGCAACCTGCTCGCCACCCGCTTCGGCGCGCGCGGGCAGGTGCGCCTGGTCAACCACCGCGACCATATCGCCGACCGCCCCCTGGCCACCCGTGAAAGCCTGCGCCGCTCGGTGCAAACCCTGGCCGAACGGACCGGGCCGGAAGACCTGGTGTTCATTTACATGACCAGCCATGGCACCCATGAGCATGAGCTGGTGCTCGACCAACCGCGCATGGAACTGGCCGACCTGCCCGCCGACGAGCTGGCCGCCGTGCTCGCACCGCTGAAAAACCGCGACAAGGTCATCGTGATCTCCGCGTGTTACTCCGGCGGTTTCATACCGGCGCTCAAAGATGAGCGCACCCTGATCATGACCGCCTCCCGTGCAGACCGCGTGTCATTCGGCTGCTCGGAAGAAGCAGACTTCACCTACTTCGGTGATGCCCTTTTCGCACAAGCTTTCAACCAGACGGATGATTTGCAACACGCCTTCAAACTGGCGCAACTGCACGTGGCCGAACGCGAACAGGCGGACAACTTCGAAGCCTCCGAACCGCAGATCTTGGCCCCTAAAGGCGTGATCGCCCATTGGCAATTATTACGTAAACAGCAGGCACGAAAGGCGCTCGAAAGCGTCTCAATGAATAGCAAGGAAGCCAAAGGCAACTAAGCTGTAACGTGTAACAAGGGGGAAACACCATGTACCTGACACCGCAGCATATCTTGCTGGCCGGGGCTTCCGGCCTCACTGGCGAACACCTGCTCGACCGCCTGCTCAACGAACCCACCGTGACCCGCGTGCTGGCACCCAGCCGCAAACCATTGGCTGAACATCCACGCCTGGAAAACCCGGTGGGCGACCCGGCGGTGTTCCTGCCGCAACTGAGCGGCCGCGTGGATATTGCCTTCTGCTGCCTGGGCACCACGATCAAAAAGGCCGGCTCGGAAGCGGCGTTCCGTGCGGTCGACCTGAACATGGTGGTGGCCTTCGCCAAGCGCGCACGGGAACTGGGCGCGCGGCATATGATCGTGATCAGTGCGATTGGCGCCGACCCGAAATCCTCGGTGTTCTACAACCGGGTCAAGGGGGAAATGGAACTGGCGCTGAGAGCGCAAGACTGGCCGCAGTTGACCATCGTACGTCCCTCGCTGCTGCTGGGGGAGCGGTTGGAACCGCGCCTGGCCGAGCAGTTGGCCGGGCCGCTGTCACGGCTGATTCCCGGTAAGTACCACGGTATTGAGGTCTGCGAACTGGCCCGCGCCATGTGGCGCCTGGCGCTGGAAGAACAGGATGGCGTGCGGGTGGTGGAATCGGACGAGTTGCGCAAGCTCGGCAAGTAATGATGCAGGGCTTGTATGGATCGTTCCCACGCTCTGCGTGGTAACGCCGGTTATGACGCTCTGCGTCATGCTTGGGACGCGGAGCGTCCCCGACTGCATTCCCACGCGGAGCGTGGGAACGATCCACCCAGGTAGCCCTTATCTTACAGTCCGCCCGTGGCGTTGAAGCCAACCCCCAGCACCGTCAACACCGACAGTGGCAACAATAAGGTATCGAGCAACGCGCTGGCCGGCAGGTCGAGATGGGGATAGCTCGGGGCCTCGGCACCAAAGCGGTCCTTGGCGCAGCAGCCGCCATTGATCGCGTACAGATCCAGGCGTGTGCCGGCATACACCACCGGGGCGCCCGGTTGCGCGGCATCCAGAGTACGCGCTGTGGCACAGCCGGTGAGTTGCAGCGCCATCAACAGCAGCAGTGCTTTATTCATCGCCGCCCAGATGGTGCTCGCCCCAACGTGGCAGCATGTCCTGGGGAATGTTCAACAGGTTGAGAATGCGCGCCACCACAAAGTCCACCAGGTCATCGATGGTCTGTGGCTGGTGATAGAAGCCTGGCGACGCGGGCAGGATGGTCACGCCCATGTTCGACAACTTGAGCATGTGCTCCAGGTGAATGCTCGAATACGGCGCTTCGCGCGGCACCAGGATCAATTGGCGGCGCTCCTTTAAGGTCACGTCCGCCGCCCGTTCGATCAGGTTGTTGCAGGCGCCCGTGGCAATCGCCGACAAGGTGCCGGTGGAACACGGCACCACCACCATCGCCGCTGGCGCACCGGAGCCTGAGGCTACCGGCGACATCCAGTCCTCTTTGCCGTAAACCTTGATCTGCCCCGCCGCTGCGCCGGTGTACTCGGTGAGGAATGCCTGCATCATCTGCACTTTGGAAGGCAGCGCGACATCGGTCTCAGTCGCCAGCACCAATTGCGCCGCCTTGGAGATCAGAAAATGCACCTCACGGTCTTCACGCACCAGGCAATCGAGCAGGCGCAGGCCATAGGGCGCACCGGATGCGCCGGTCATCGCCAGGGTGATGCGTTCCGGCCCGCTCATTTCAGTGCCTCGGCCAGCTTGCCGTGCAGGCCGCCAAAGCCGCCGTTGCTCATGACCACCACGTGGGTGCCGGGCTGGGCCAAGGATTTCACATGCTCAATGATGCCTTCCAACGAATCGCAGACTGTGGAGGGCACGGTGCATAGCGCAGCAATCGCGGGCAAATCCCAGCCGAGGTTGGCCGGCGCATACCACACCACCTGGTCGGCATCGTTGACGCTCTCGGGCAGGCCATCACGGTGCGCGCCCAGCTTCATGGAGTTGGAGCGCGGCTCGACGATGGCAATGATCTGCGCATCGCCGACGCGCTTGCGCAGGCCATCCAGGGTGGTGGCAATTGCGGTCGGGTGGTGGGCAAAGTCGTCGTAGATGGTAATTCCATTTACTTCAGCGACTTTCTCCATGCGCCGCTTCACACTCTTGAATGCGCTCAAGGCGGCAATGCCCATGGCTGGCACCACGCCAACATGCCGAGCGGCAGCCAGGCTCACCAAAGCGTTGGCCACGTTGTGTTGGCCGGTCATGCCCCAATCGACGATGCCTTGGGGCTGGCCTTCGAACAGCACTTCAAACCGCGAACCGTCTTCACTGAGCAACCTCGCCTGCCACTGCCCGTCCGCGCCGGTAGTTTGCACCGGGGTCCAGCAGCCCATGTCGATCACACGCTGCAACGCAGGCTCGGTGGTGGGATGAATGACAAGGCCCTCACTTGGGATAGTGCGCACCACGTGGTGGAACTGGCGCTCAATCGCCGGCAGATCGGGGAAGATATCCGCGTGATCGAACTCAAGGTTATTCAGGATCGCTGTGCGTGGGCGGTAATGGACGAACTTGGAGCGCTTGTCGAAAAAGGCGCTGTCGTATTCATCGGCCTCGATCACAAAAAACGGCGTCTCCCCAAGGCGCGCCGATACCGAGAAGTTCTGCGGCACACCGCCAATCAGGAAACCCGGGCTCATGCCTGCATGCTCCAGCACCCAGGCCAGCATGCTGCTGGTGGTGGTCTTGCCGTGAGTGCCCGCCACTGCCAGGACCCAACGGCCCTGCAGCACATGGTCCGCCAGCCACTGGGGGCCGGAGACGTAAGGCAAGCCTTTGTTCAGTACGTATTCCACCGCCGGGTTGCCGCGAGACATGGCGTTGCCGATGACGACCAGGTCCGGCACCGGGTCGAATTGCGAAGGGTCGTAACCTTGGGTCAGCTCAATCCCTTGCGCCTGTAGCTGCGTGCTCATGGGTGGATAAACATTGGCATCGGAGCCTGTTACGTGATGGCCCAGCTCTTTGGCCAGAACCGCCATCGAACCCATGAACGTACCGCAGATACCCAGAATATGAATGTGCATAGTCGACCTCGTAAACATCGAGGCAGGTTAGCGTAGGGTGGGAAAGTTCGCACGCTTTAGCTGAGCACGAAACGCTCGCCGGTAGGATCCGGCACAAGGAAGGTCTTAAACCGCGCTGCCGGCGTTTTTAAGCTCAGCGGCTTTCAAGGTAGAGCGTGAGACAAAAAACGAGCAGTTCGCAATAACCAGGTTACTCCGACAGCGCCCCTTACTGCATGGCGTCCCGTGAAATGCCATGTTTGCGTAACTTGCGGTACAGCGTATTGCGACTGACCCCCAACTGTTCAGCCACATGGCTCATATGCCAGCGCTGCTGCGCCAACGCGTTGAGCAATGCCTGGCGCTCGGCGTTCTCCAGCGGCGAGACGCATGGCGCATCCACCCTCGCCCCTTGCGGCTGCGCTTGGCGAATCAGTGCCGGCAAGTCTTCAAGACCGACTCGCCCGCCCTCACAGAGCGCCACTACCGTGCGCAACACCGTACGCAACTGCCGCAGGTTGCCGGGCCAGTGGAATGCCAACAGAGCCTGGCGCGCAGGCTCGTCCAGCATCACCTGCTCGGTGCCCGCTTCCTGGGCCAGGAGGAAGTCCAACAGTTGCGACTTGTCACTGCGTTCGCGCAACGGCGGCAGGGCCACTTCCAAGCCGTTCAAGCGGTAATACAGGTCTTCGCGAAAGCTGCCATCGGCCACGCGCTCCAGCAAATTTCGGTGCGTGGCGCTGATGATGCGCACGTTCACCGCTTGAGGTTCGCCGCCGATAGGCACCACCAGGCGATCCTCCAGCACCCGTAACAGGCGGGTTTGCAACGCCAGTGGCATGTCGCCGATTTCGTCGAGAAACAGCGTGCCGCCGTCGGCCTGTTGCAGTTTGCCGCGCATGCCTTCTTTAAGGGCGCCGGTGAAACTGCCGGCGCGATAGCCAAACAGTTCGCTCTCGATCAGGTTTTCTGGAATCGCCGCACAGTTCAGCGCAACAAAGGCCTTATCGCCCCGCTGGCTGCCCTGGTGCACAGCCTTGGCGAAGGCTTCTTTACCGCAGCCGGTTTCGCCGTTGATCAGCAAGGGCACGTCGCGCTCGAACACTCGCGAGGCCTTGCGTAGCTCATTTTGCAACGCCGGGTCGCCCACGCAGATACCCAAAGGCCGTGGCGCCTGCGGCTTGATGATGGGTACCGGCACACTGCGCGGCTGGCCTCGCAGCGCTGCAAACAAAGGCCGGCCATCGCGGGTGCGCAGCGGCCAACTGGCCGTGGCATTCGCGCTGGCCCGCCCCAGTAACTGATCCAGGGAGCAGTCGAAAAATGCCTCCACCGGCTGGCCTACCAAGCCGCCGCGTAGCTGCCCCAACAGGTTCAGAGCGCTCTGGTTGACCGCACAAATGCGCCCTTCGCCATCAAACGCCAGCAAGCCTTCGCTGAACAACCCGACCGACTCGGCCTGCAGGTGGAAACGCAACAGCCAGTGGTGTTCGAAGTGGCGCAGGAAATAGCAACTTTCGATCATCTTGGCCGACAGGTTCACCAGCGCCATGGTGTGGAACTGGCTCTGGCGCGACACGGCTTCGCGGGCCGAGGACACATCCAGCACCGCCAGCAATTCACCATGTGGGTCGAACACCGGGCTGGCCGAACAGGTCAGCCCGGTATGACGGCCGCGAAAATGCTCGTCACGGTGGATCGTCAACGACTGCCGCTCCACCAGGCAGGTGCCGATGCCGTTGGTGCCTTCGCAGGCTTCGCTCCAGTCAGCGCCCAGCCATAAGCCGGCGCGCTCGAATATCTTGCGCTCGGACGGCGCGGTGACACAGTTGAGGATCACCCCACGCGCATCGGTGAGCAGCACCGCATGACCGGCGCCGGAGAGTTGCTGGTGCAGGCTGTTCATTTCGCTGCCGGCGATGTGCAGCACTTGGCGCAGGCGCTCGCGACTTTCCAGCAAGCGCCCGTGCTCGAGCACGGTGGGCGCGATGGTCAGCGCCGGGTCGAGGTGGTAATCCTCCACGCAGCGCAGCCAGGAACGGGCGATGGACGGATCGCTGCCAGGCCCTTGGGAAAGCTCTTGGCCACGGGTGACGGTCAAGACTTGCTGGGCATGGCGACTGAAATGATCGTTATGCATGTTCTTATTATTCTCCCTGCGTGAGAACGCCCAGCATCCCCCAGCCATCCGGCCATTGCAATCCCGGCCCGACCCACCGGTCACAGGCTGTATCGTTTATGGCACAAACTGTCACCTTGCCTGTATCACTCCCGTCACGGCAAAGCCTTGCAACAAAGCCCAACCTCTTGATTCTGCTGGCCCGCACGGCGATGGCCCGACCTTTGCTCTACGCTTTATAACGCGCTCGCAGCGCTGTACTCCGATAAACATAAAAGCAGGAGATGCCCACCATGCGTTATGCACACCCCGGTACCGAAGGCGCCATCGTTTCGTTCAAGGCCAAATACGGCAACTACATCGGCGGCGAATTCGTGGCGCCGGTCGATGGCAACTACTTCTCCAACACCTCGCCGGTCAACGGCAAGCCCATCGCCGACTTCCCGCGCTCCACTGCCAAAGACATCGACAAAGCACTGGACGCCGCCCACGCAGCCGCAGACGCCTGGGGCAAAACCAGCGCCCAGGACCGCTCGCTGGTACTGCTGAAAATCGCCGACCGCATCGAGCAAAACCTCGAACTGCTGGCCATCACCGAAACCTGGGACAACGGCAAGGCCGTGCGCGAAACCCTCAACGCCGACATCCCCCTGGCCGCCGACCACTTCCGCTACTTCGCTGGCTGCATCCGCGCCCAGGAAGGCAGCAGCGCGGAAATCAACGAACTCACCGCCGCCTACCACTTCCACGAACCGCTGGGTGTGGTTGGCCAGATCATCCCGTGGAACTTCCCGCTGCTGATGGCCGCGTGGAAACTCGCACCGGCCCTGGCCGCCGGTAACTGCGTGGTGCTCAAGCCAGCCGAGCAAACGCCGTTGGGCATCAGCGTGCTGATGGAGCTGATCGGCGACTTGCTGCCACCGGGCGTGCTGAACGTGGTGCACGGTTTCGGCAAGGAAGCTGGCGAAGCCCTTGCCACCAGCAAGCGCATCGCCAAGATCGCCTTTACCGGTTCAACGCCTGTGGGCTCGCACATCATGCATGCCGCGGCCGAGAACATCATTCCGTCCACGGTCGAGCTGGGCGGCAAGTCGCCGAACATCTTCTTCGCCGACATCATGAAAGCGGAACCTGCATTTATCGAAAAAGCCGCCGAAGGCCTGGTGCTGGCGTTCTTCAACCAGGGCGAAGTGTGCACCTGCCCTTCCCGCGCTCTGGTGGAAGAGTCGATCTACGATGACTTCATGAAAGTGGTGATGAAGAAGGTCGAGTCGATCAAGCGTGGTGACCCGCTGGACACCGACACCATGGTCGGCGCCCAAGCGTCCGAGCAGCAGTTCGACAAGATCCTGTCCTACCTGGAAATCGCCAAGGGCGAAGGCGCGCAATTGCTCACCGGTGGCAAGGTCGAGAAGCTCACGGGCGACCTGGCCACCGGCTATTACATCCAGCCGACCCTGCTCAAGGGCACCAACGACATGCGTGTGTTCCAGGAAGAAATCTTCGGCCCGGTGGTAAGCATCACCACTTTCAAGGATGAAGCCGAAGCCCTGGCGATTGCCAACGACACCGAGTTCGGCCTGGGCGCCGGCCTGTGGACCCGCGACATCAACCGCGCCTACCGCATGGGCCGGGCGATCAAGGCCGGCCGCGTGTGGACCAACTGCTACCACCTGTACCCGGCGCATGCTGCGTTTGGCGGTTACAAGAAGTCTGGCGTGGGCCGTGAAACCCACAAGATGATGTTGGATCACTACCAGCAGACCAAGAACTTGCTGGTGAGCTACGACATTAATCCGTTGGGCTTTTTCTAACTTAGCCTCATAACAAGCAACCCGCTCCCAACTTGAAATGCAATCAAGTGTGGGAGCTGGCTTGCCTGCTCCTACACTTGAACTTCGCCAGTAATTGCTACCTCGTTCGGCACACAGATGCCGAGTTAAAAACAATAACAATCAAAGGTACTTCCCATGCCTAGCGAACCCACTGGTTCTTCTGTCGACTTCGAAAAAGTCGGCACCGATTATTTTCAACAACGCGAACTGAAAAAAGGCGCCGCCGGCTGGGTACTACTGGTTGGCCTTGGCGTCGCCTATGTTATTTCCGGCGATTACGCCGGCTGGAACTTCGGCCTGGCCCAAGGCGGCTGGGGCGGCATGTTCCTCGCCACTTTGCTGATGGCCACCATGTACCTGTGCATGTGCTTTTCCCTGGCCGAGCTGTCCTCCATGATCCCCACTGCTGGCGGTGGCTACGGTTTTGCCCGCAGCGCATTCGGCCCTTGGGGCGGGTTCCTCACGGGTACTGCCATCCTTATCGAATACGCCATCGCCCCCGCCGCCATCGCAGTGTTTATCGGCGCCTATTGCGAGTCGTTGTTCGGCATTGGCGGCTGGATGATCTACCTGGCGTTCTACATCATCTTTATTGGCATCCACATCTTTGGTGTGGGCGAAGCCTTGAAGCTGATGTTCGTGATCACCGCTGTCGCCGCGATTGCCCTGGGCGTGTTCCTGGTGTCGATGGTGCCGCATTTCAACGTCGCCAATCTGCTGGATATACCCGTGACCGAGGCCAAGGGCGCCAGCAACTTCCTGCCGTTCGGCTACGTCGGCGTGTGGGCCGCGATCCCTTATGCCATCTGGTTTTTCCTGGCGGTGGAAGGCGTGCCGCTGGCCGCTGAAGAAACCAAGAACCCCAAGCGCGACCTCCCTCGCGGGCTGATCGGCGCGATTGTGGTGCTGACCAGTTTTGCCCTGTTGATCCTGGTGATCGCGCCGGGCGGTGCGGGGACTTACGCGCTGATCAAATCCGGCAACCCGCTGGTTGAAGCCTTGGCGTTGTCCTACGGCGGTTCCACCTGGATGGGCAGCTTCGTCAACCTGGTCGGCCTGGCCGGTTTGATCGCGAGCTTTTTCTCGATTATCTACGCCTATTCGCGGCAGATCTTTGCCTTGTCCCGTGCCGGTTACTTGCCGCGCAAATTGTCCGAGACCAACAAGAGCAAGGCGCCAGTATTGGCACTGGTGATCCCCGGGATTATCGGCTTTGGCCTGTCGCTGACCGGCCAGGGTGACTTGCTGATCCTGGTGGCGGTGTTTGGCGCCACGATTTCCTACGTATTGATGATGGCCGCCCACATCACCCTGCGCATCCGTCGCCCTAAAATGGAGCGGCCATACCGCACGCCGGGGGGCATTTTCACTTCAGGCGTGGCACTGGTACTGGCTTGCGTGGCCGTGGTGGCGGGCTTTCTGGTGGACCCGCGCGTGGTGATTGGCGCGGCGATCATCTATGGAGTATTAATTGCTTACTTTGCTTTCTACAGCCGGCATCACTTGGTAGCGGGCACGCCGGAAGAGGAATTCGCGGCGATCCAGGCCGCAGAGGCCGCTCTGCACTAACTGCCGAAAACCTCGACGCGGCGCCTTGCCCACGCCAGGCCCGCGTCATCAAGGAGACACTGTATGGCAAGCTTTTCCCACGCGGTGGGTGCTCAAACCTACCGCTTCGACAGCCTCAAGGACGTGATGGCCAGGGCCAGCCCCGCACGCTCCGGGGACTTCCTCGCCGGTGTCGCCGCCCAGAATGACGGCGAACGTGTGGCGGCGCAGATGGCGCTGGCAAATATCCCGCTCAAGCACTTCCTGCAAGAAGCACTGATTCCTTATGAAAGCGATGAAGTCACCCGGCTGATCATCGACACCCACGATAAACAGGCGTTTGCAGCGGTCAGCCACCTCACTGTCGGCGGCCTGCGCGACTGGCTGCTCAGCGACGCGGCCGATGAACAGGCCCTACGCGCATTGGCGCCAGGGCTGACACCGGAAATGGCCGCGGCCGTGTCCAAGATCATGCGCGTGCAAGACCTGGTGCTGGTGGCGCAGAAGATCCGCGTGGTAACCCAGTTTCGCGGCACCCTGGGCCTGCGCGGGCGCTTGTCCACGCGCTTGCAGCCCAACCACCCCACCGACGAACCGGCCGGCATCGCCGCGAGCATTCTCGACGGCCTGCTGTACGGCAACGGCGACGCCATGATCGGCATCAACCCGGCCACCGACAGCATCGCCTCGATCTGCGCCATGCTGGAGATGCTGGACGCGATCATCCAGCGCTACGAAATCCCCACCCAGGCCTGCGTGCTCACCCACGTCACCACCTCCATCGAAGCGATCAACCGCGGCGTACCACTGGACCTGGTGTTTCAGTCAATTGCCGGTACCGAAGCGGCCAATGCCAGTTTCGGGATCAACCTGAACGTGCTGCAGGAAGGTTACGACGCCGGCTTGAGCCTCAAGCGCGGCACCCTGGGCCAGAACCTGATGTACTTCGAAACCGGTCAGGGCAGCGCCTTGTCGGCCAATGCGCACTTTGGCGTCGACCAGCAAACCTGTGAAACCCGTGCCTACGCCGTGGCGCGGCACTTCAAGCCGTTTCTGGTGAACACCGTGGTCGGTTTTATCGGCCCGGAGTACCTGTACAACGGCAAGCAGATTATCCGCGCCGGCCTGGAAGACCACTTCTGCGGCAAACTGCTCGGCGTGCCCATGGGTTGCGATATCTGCTACACCAACCACGCCGAAGCCGACCAGGACGACATGGACACCCTGCTGACCCTGCTCGGTGTGGCCGGCATCAACTTCATCATGGGCATCCCCGGCTCCGACGACATCATGCTCAACTACCAGACCACCTCGTTCCACGACGCTCTGTACGCGCGGCAAACATTGGGTTTAAAACCGGCGCCGGAGTTCGAGCAGTGGCTGGCGAAAATGGGCATCTTCACGCAGGCCGATGGCAAGGTACACTTTGGCAACAGCCTGCCACCGGCCTTTCGTCACGCCTTGGCGCAATTGGGATGAAGGAGCCGACTGTGCAACCAGAATTGCCTGACAACCCGTGGCTGGAACTGCGCCGCCTGACCCCGGCGCGTATTGCCCTGGGCCGCACCGGCACCAGCCTTCCCACCAGCGCCCAACTGGACTTCCAGTTTGCCCACGCCCAGGCGCGGGACGCGGTGCACCTGCCCTTCGATCACGCCGGGCTCAGCCACCAATTGGCCGAACGTGGCCGAGACAGCCTGCTGTTGCACAGCGCCGCCACGGACCGGCATATCTACCTGCAACGCCCGGACCTTGGGCGACGCCTGAGCGATGACTCGGCGCAAACGCTGCGCGACTACGCCCTGGCCCAGCCCGGTGGCGTGGACTTGGCCATCGTGGTGGCCGATGGCCTGTCGGCACTGGCCGTGCATAAACATACAGCGCCGTTTCTGGCGCGCCTGGAAGAACAGACCCACGCCGAAGGCTGGTCCTTGTCACCGGTGATCCTGGTGGAGCAAGGCCGCGTGGCGGTGGCCGATGAAATCGGGCAGCTACTGGGCGCCAAGATGGTGGTGATCCTGATCGGCGAACGGCCGGGGCTCAGCTCGCCGGACAGCCTGGGCCTGTATTTCACCTACAACCCCAAGGTCGGCCTCACCGATGCCTATCGCAACTGCATCTCCAATGTGCGGCTGGAGGGCTTGAGTTATGGCATGGCGGCCCATCGCCTGCTGTACTTGATGCGAGAAGCCTGTCGCCGGCAGTTGTCGGGGGTCAATCTCAAGGATGAGGCGCAGGTTCAGACCCTCGAATCCGACAACCCGGACCTGATGAAAGGCAATTTCCTGCTCAGCCCGCCGGATGACCGCTAGCGGCACGATTGCGCTTTTTGGCGTCATTAGGCAGCATCGAGTCACGGCCGCTCGTGTGGTCATACCCCATTTGGAAGTTGAGGCCTGGCATGCGGATTACTCAAGCGACCCTGGAACACCTGGACCTGTTGACCCCGTTGTTCGTCAAATACCGCGAGTTCTACGGGGCCTTGCCGTTCCCGGACTCGTCACGGGCCTTCCTGGAAAAGCGCCTGCGGCGCAAGGAGTCGGTGATCTACCTGGCCCTGGCCGACGATGACGACAAGCGGCTGCTGGGGTTTTGCCAGCTGTATCCGAGTTTTTCTTCGCTGTCGCTCAAGCGGGTGTGGATCCTCAACGACATCTATGTGGCCGAGGACGCACGCCGGCAACTGGTGGCGGACAACCTGATGCGCACGGCCAAGAAAATGGCCAAGGACACCCACGCGGTGCGGCTGCGGGTATCGACCAGCAGCGATAACGACGTGGCGCAGAAGACCTATGAGTCGATTGGGTTTCGCGAAGACACCGAATTCAAAAACTACGTGTTGCCGATCAACGAAGACTGAAAACCAGTCAGCCAGACACCGCAATATCCTTGTGGGAGCTGGCTTGCCTGCGATGGCGGAGTGTCAGCGAGCATTTCTCATACTGACCCACCGCTATCGCAGGCAAGCCAACTCCCACATTGGATCCGGCGACGGGCTTGAAGCCCAACCCCTTCACAATTTCGCGACACTCCCCGCTACAAAAGCCACACGCTTTTCACCTCTCAATCCGTATAATGCCGACCTTTCAGGGTTGTAAGAACCGCGACAATTACTTGTAGCCTTATTGCCTGAGCTTCCGCACAAGCCCGCTGAGTCGGGCTATTCACACAGGTGCCATCCATGGATTTCAACCCGCTCGACCTTATCCTGCATCTCGACGTCTACCTCGACATGCTGGTAACCAATTACGGTCCGTGGATCTACGCCATTCTGTTCCTGGTGATTTTTTGCGAAACCGGCCTGGTGGTCATGCCTTTCCTGCCGGGCGACTCCTTGTTGTTCATCGCCGGTGCTGTAGCGGCTGGCGGCGGTATGGACCCAGTCCTGCTGGCCGGCCTGCTGATGCTGGCGGCCATCCTCGGCGATAGCACCAACTACGTGATCGGACGAACGGCGGGCGAGCGCTTGTTCAGCAACCCGAACTCCAAGATCTTCCGCCGCGACTACCTGCAAAAAACCCACGACTTCTACGACAAGCACGGCGGCAAGACCGTGACCCTGGCGCGCTTCCTGCCGATCCTGCGCACCTTCGCGCCGTTCGTCGCGGGCGTGGCCAAGATGCCGTATCCGCGCTTCTTCGGCTTCAGCGTACTGGGCACCATCCTGTGGGTCGGTGGCCTGGTGACCTTGGGTTACTTCTTCGGCAACGTGCCTTTTATCAAGAAGAACCTGTCGCTGCTGGTGGTGTTCATCATCCTGCTGTCACTGGTGCCGATGATTATTGGCGTAGTGCGCAGCCGCTTTGGCCGCACGTCCTCCGAAGCCAACCCGCACTGACCCCCCGTGTGGTCCCTCAGCGCCTGGCGTCGCCGGCGCCTGCTGGCCAAGCACCCGATTGCCGATGACACCTGGCAACGGGTGCGCCACCACCTGACCTTCCTCGACGGCATCACGCCGGAGCAAGACCAATGGCTGCGCGAAGCCTGCGTGGTGTTCCTCAGCGAAAAACACCTCACCGCCCTGCCCGGCGTCGAACTGCACCAGGAACAACGCCTGCTGCTCGCCGCCCAGGCGCAATTGCCGCTGATGAACCTGGGCGACCTCGACTGGTACCAGGGTTTCCATGAGATCGTGCTGTACCCCGACGACTTCCTCAGCCCGCAACGCCATCGCGATGCCAGCGGCGTGGAGCATGAGTGGGACGGCGAACACAGCGGCGAAGCCTGGCAACAGGGCCCGGTGATCCTCGCCTGGCCTGGTGTGCTCGCCAGCGGCCAATGGGAAGGCTACAACCTGGTCATCCACGAACTGGCGCACAAGCTGGACATGCTCAACGGCGACGCCAACGGCCTGCCGCCGCTGCACCATGACATGCGCGTGCAGGACTGGGCCAGCGTCATGCAAGGCGCCTTCGATGACCTCAACCGCCAGTTGGACGCCAACCCGGACGCCGAGACCGAGATAGACCCTTACGCTGCGGAAAACCCGGCGGAGTTCTTTGCCGTCACCAGCGAGTATTTCTTCAGCGCCCCGGATTTACTGGTCAACAGTTATCCACAGGTGTACGCCCAACTCAGCCGCTTTTATCGCCAGGATCCCCTGGCCCGCCTGACTCAACTGCAAGCCAGCGACCCGCGCTACTCGCCACAGGGCGAATGACCGTACGACGCTTGGCGCATGGCATCGGCGTCAGAATATGCCTATAATCGCCGCCACTTTTAGGCCAATCCGGCCATGTCATATGGCCAACTAACGGGGGCAACGCCCAATGAGCTACAGCAAGATTCCGGCTGGCAAAGACCTGCCGAACGACATCTACGTCGCCATCGAAATTCCGGCCAACCACGCGCCGATCAAATACGAAATCGACAAAGACAGCGACTGCCTGTTCGTTGACCGTTTCATGGCCACCCCGATGTTCTACCCGGCCAACTACGGTTTCATCCCCAACACCTTGGCTGACGACGGTGACCCCCTCGACGTGCTGGTCGTGACCCCTTACCCGGTCACCCCAGGCTCGGTTATCCGCGCCCGTCCAGTCGGCATCCTGAACATGACCGACGACGGCGGCGGCGATGCCAAAGTCATCGCAGTGCCACACGACAAGCTGTCCCAGCTGTACGTGGACGTGAAGGAATACACCGACCTGCCGCCACTGCTGCTGGAACAGATCAAGCACTTCTTCGAGAACTACAAAGACCTCGAAAAAGGCAAATGGGTGAAGATCGACGGTTGGGGCAACGCAGACGCCGCCCGCGCCGAGATCATGAAGTCGGTTGCTGCCTACAAAGGCTGATACCCGCACCTCAGTGCCACGGCAAATAAAAAGCCCCGTTAATTCGGGGCTTTTTTATGGGCCAGACTAAACATCAAGTTCAATGTTTAGTTGCAGCGTTTAACCAAGTTGCACATATGAAAAATCAAGCCATAACTAAGCCAGATCCTACAACTGCAAATCAACGCATGGTTTATTTGATGGGACTTTCCGGCCAGTAAACTCTGCGTTTATGAATACATCAGGTGATCGTTTAAAAGCACTACTACGGGAAGTTCATCTTTCCGCCTCCGACTTCGCCAAGAACCGCGGCGTCACGCCTCAGCACGTGAACAACTGGTTCAAACGCGGCGTCCCCATGGGCCGACTCAACGAGATCGCAGAATTGCTGTGCGTCTCAAGTCGCTGGTTAAGCGACGGTAAAGGCCCCAAGCACCCGCCTGCCAACTACCTGTTGGAAGGCCCCATCGCAAGGATTGCAACCACCCGCGAAGACACAGGCAAATACCTCACAGGCCCCGCCTGCCGCCCGGAAAAAACCGACGTGGAGATCCCTCTCCACCCCACCTTCACCTCAACCGAACGCATCCGCGTCTCCTTGCACAATCTGGAAACCCTCAACGTCAACCCCGACCGCGCGATAGGCGCCTACATGGTCGACAACAGCATGATCGACATCATCCAACAAGGCGCCACCCTCGCCATCGACCGAGGCCGCACCCAAATCATCGACGGTGAAATCTACGCCGTTGAACACGACGGCATGCTGCGCATCAAATACCTCTACAACCGTCCTGGCGGCGGCCTGCGCATGCGCAGCCACAACGCCAGCGAACACCCGGACGAATACCTCAACCACGAAGAACGCTTCGAACAAAGCTTCAAGATCGTCGGCTGGGTATTCTGGTGGTCCACCCTCAACAACCGCCGCCCACCGGTGCCACTGGATGAACACCTGCTGGGCTGGGAAGGCTCTAAATCGGAACCGGAGGTGGGCAACTGAGGTGAATGTGGGTATCATGCGCCGCACATTTGGCAGGGGTCGCTTTTAGCTGATTTCCTGCCGGCGAAGCGGAGGAGTTCCCGCGGATGCCCCTACTATTCAGCCTGACGCAATGTGGGCTGAGCGATTTGAAGGCTGGTGAGGTTTGTCAAAAACAAGCTGAGGCAGTCCCCGAGAAGCCGGCCACAAGCCGGCTTTTTAATGTCCGAAATAATCCTGCCCCATCCGAGAATTTTCCTGATAGCTAAGATATTTCGGGGCTTTCGGGGCATTTCTCTTTCCCATGGTGTTCTTTAATTAACCCATCCGTAAATATGGCTTTAGGGAAAACTCAGCTAGCCGAGTTTTACAACAACCGCAATCACCACCAAGAAAAAACGCGCTTGATATTTAATTACTGCAACCATAGAGAAACAGCAAACACCTGGCAGATAATTAATAGCATATCGAACACAGAAATCACATTTAATATTAGATGACACACAGACCATAACTCAATTGCATTAACAATAGCCCCCAAAGCGAAGTACACTGCAGACAATAATTTTACCGCAATAAAAAATGGGAAGTATTCCAGAAGGTCGTGGCTTCCGCCTCCCTAAACCCATTGGGAAAAAATTCTAACTCACAACCCCGCAACGCCCTGAAAATATTCACGCGCGCTCAAGCTGCAAAACAGAGCATCGCAAGCACAGCGGCCACTATCGCCTCCAGAACATTGCAACACCAATATTAAATATTCTTTGATTTTTACCAGCGAGTGGACCGCGGAAAAAACTGATTTTTCACAACTACCCGGTCACCTCAATTACTCTAATAGAGAATATTTCGATCTTTTTAAAGTCTATCAGCGGGTGCATTCTTATCGACTGATTGAACAACCGCCATCAAGCGGAATCACTGCTCCAGTCATAAACGACGATGCCGCGGACGTTAGAAAAATAACGGTTCCAACGATATCTGATTCAATACCAAGACGTCCGCGCGGCATTGACTTTATTATAGCATCGCCATGCTTACCAAGCATAAACTCTGTCATTTTAGTTTTGAAAGGGCCTACCGCTATAGCATTAACGTTAATGTTTGCATACGCGAGATCGCACGCTAAATGGCGGGTCAAATGGTGCACCGCTGCCTTACTTGTGGAATATGAATAATTTTCAAACTCAGGAACACTAATCCCGTCGACAGAACCGATGTTAATCACTCGAGATGGATCCGCGAGGCTGCCGGCTGCCTTTAACGCGTTCACCAAGCGCTGAGTTAAGAAGAAGACAGATTTCACATTGAGATCAATCACCTTATCCCACCCAGCTTCAGGAAACGCATCAAAACTCGCCCCCCAAGTGACGCCAGCATTATTTACCAAAATGTCGATTTCTGGCTCACGCGCCAAAATTTTTTCGACCACAACGTCCAACTGCGCTAGGTCTGCCAAGTCGGCAGCGATTGCGATCGCCTTACCATATTGTTTCAAATCAGCTTCTGCTTGTGCACAGGCTTCAGAACTGCGAGATACCACATAGGTTTTAACCCCGTTCTGCACCAGCCCTTTGGCAATCATGAAACCTATCCCTCGAGTGCCTCCAGTTACGACAGCAACCTTGCCAGACACATCAAAAAGCTTATTATTACTATTCATTTTTAATGCTACCCACCGGACGTGTGCGTATCAGAGAACAATTTTAAAGCGCTTCGATTTTTGTAATGAACCCGATCCGCCTTGGGTCACACACCGGGCCCCTATGATAGAAAGAGTCGCTCCCTAACAACGTCATACAAATGACACTCTTGTACCTTCTCATGCAACATCACCCGTCGCGATGTCGTATCATTCATCATCTATATTGTTTTTAGTTTGACGACCATGATCGTGTATGTAGCGGACAAGCCCTTCCCTATTCTTTACCAAAATTCTACCGTAATCGGTTTCTATTAGACCCAACTCGCGCAATTCCCTTATTGCTCGGTTAACATTAGGTCGAGCACTGCCAACCATCAAGCCTATATCTGATTGGGACAAACTCAGGCTGACAGCAACTTTTTCTGACTTTTGCATCTGTGCCAAAGAAACAAACCGAGACGCTATGCGGGCGGCGACCGGCAGCGTCAAAAGCTCCTCGATTATCTGAAGCGCACCTTTGAGTCGACGATTAGTCTGCGCAACTATAGCCGCTTCAATGTCATGATAACGAGCCCTAAGATCATTAAAGTCACGCGCACCCCATACTCTTAATACCGACTTCCCCCGCGTGATAAAGTTTATCGAATACGATTCATTGCTAGCTACAGCGCTGTCACCGATTACATCTCCGGGCCTATAGATATAGATCAGAACTTCTTGACCATCCGCGGTTAATATACATTGCCGAACCGCGCCAGAAACAATCTGAAAGACCTCCGTCATTGGATCACGCTGACGGTACAGAGTAATGCCACCAGACAGGCTACGTATGCGTGACTTTTCACGCAAAGCTTCGCTAGCCGAAGGACTCAAGTCTTCGATCCAATTAAAACCGGTCATTTCATCACTCCCCTTTCGCATGTAATCAATCGTCTCTAACCAACCGACCTATCCGCCGCCAGAATATGTTCAAGGTACGGCTTACCAGGTTGCGCCCTGACCACATCAAATCACGACTACAAGCCGTCACGCAAATTCGGACAACCCGTGGTTGGCGATACGTTCGTCGATTACTGTTATTGACCTACGAAAAGGAGACTACGCGCCAGACTTGATTAGAAGCCAACCCTCCACAACCTCAGCCTTATATATTAAGACAACTGCAAAAAAAACCGATCTAAATACCGAACACTGCCCACTCGATCAGACTGGCAAATGCGCCCCCCCCACCTTCAACGTGGTAGGTCAGTCCCCACAACAATCATGAGTAACGCAATAATTTATATATTATTTAATGCTTTATTATTCTACGTATTAACACGCCACACTAGGATTTAGCTTGAGCAGCTCTCGGCGCGAGTCCAGCAACACTGAATACCAAACGCTCGATGGCGGGTAGGAAAATCCGATGTTCGAAGTCCTTGCGTGGAAGGGATAACTGAGCAATGACCAAGCCGCCGATGGCATGCAAGACGAAGGCAAAGTCGGCGCCTGGGTCCTGCGAGCCGAGCTTCAGAAACGCCTCTCTGCAAAGGTCAGCGTGTATACGTCCCCACTTTGATAGGGCTGGGCGCAAGCTCGGGTCGTGGGCACCGGCAAGATTCAGTTCGTATACAGCGATCCCCATACTGCGATCCTCAATCAGCAGGCGAGTGTTGTATTGGGCGATGAGCGTAGCGAACCGTGCTGGGTCGTGTGCACAGGCCTCTAAGTCAGGAGCGATTTCGCTGAAACTGATGGCGATTTTCTCGCAGGCATGGTCGATGGCTGCCGACATCAATGCGCCCTTCGAACCGAAATAGTAAGCAACCGAGCCATGACTGCAACCCGCCTCCTTGGCCACGCTGCGCAAGCTGAGGCTGTGATGCCCATCGCGAACGATCAGACGCATGGCTGCTTCAATCAGCGAAAGGCGGCGCTGCTCCCCTTTGGCGGAAAGGTTTTCGTCGCAGCGGGACGGCGACGGTTTATTCGAATGCAGTTCTGTCATGACAAGACCTGAGGAGGAAGACGGTTCTCCACGGCCAATTTTTCCGGCTGCGGCATGAGGGGTGATTATTTCAGATACGCGCCTATTGACAAAATTATCCACTCGGATAAAAGTTAAAGTACTCCACTTGGAGTACTTTTTTGTGCAGCTGTCTGCCACCCGCTTGAAAACAGGAGAACAATAAATGAGCACTGTTGCCCCTTCCGATTCCCAGCGTGAAGACCTCTTGGCCTCGGCCGATGATCTTGGGCGTCGCTGTGCGGCCCGGAGCAAGGAGATCGAAGCCAATCGATTCCTGCCTCAAGACTTGGCCGAAGCGCTGGCCGGCGCCGGACTGTACCGTATGCTGACGCCGCACGAGTATGGTGGACTGGAAGTGAGTGTGGAGACCTTTGTCGAAGTTATTGAGCGGCTGGCAAGCTACGAGGCCTCGGCTGCCTGGTGCACATTCATCGACTGCACCGCTTGTATTCTCGCCGCCTATTTACCCAATGAGGGCGCGTCCGAACTGTTTTCCAATCCTCAGCTAAAGGCGGCGGGTGTGTTCGCTCCGCGTGGCAAAGCCACACGTGAAGTGCGCGACGGCGTACCGGGCTTTCGCATCAGTGGTCGCTGGGCATGGGGGTCGGCAAGCAAAAATGCTGACATCGTCCTCGGTGGCTGCATGGTCCTCAACGCGCAGGGCAAACCAGAAATCCTCGCCGACGGTTTTACACGTGTGCAGATGATGGTATTCCGTCGAGACCAAGTGACTTGGCTGAACAACTGGGACACGTTTGGGCTACGTGGAAGTGGCAGCGGCGAGTTCGAAGTGCATGACGTATTCGTAGCTGAACATCACAGCGCCTCGCTTACGGATGATGAGCCGCTGCCTCGAACGCTTTATCGGTTTCCCGCATTCGGCCTGCTCGGTATTGGCGTAGGTGCTGTGGCGCTGGGTATAGCCCGACATGCGCTGGACAGCCTGTGCGACCTAGCCAAAGTGCGAACACCGCAGTTCAGCGGCAAAACCCTGGATCAACGTCCGGGCACGCAACAGGCAATAGCAAAGGCCGAGGCTGGCTTGCGCTCAGCGAGGGCTTTCTTGATGGAATCCGTTCGTCAGGCGTGGAATGAGGCCGAGCAGCAAGGTGTGATTGCCCTTGAAAAGCGCCGCGATATTCGCTTGGCTACGACTTACGCAGTAGAGATCGCCCGTAACATCGTTACCAGCATGTATCAACTGGGTGGTGGCTCTTCGATTTTTGACAGTTCGCCCCTGCAGCAATGTCTGCGTGACATCCATGTAGTCACCCAACACTTCATGGTGAGTGAATCCACCTATGAAGTGGTGGGGCGGCTATTCCTTGGGCTCGATACCAACGTCTCTATGTTCTGAAACAGAGGAGACCTCCAATGAGCATTCCTACGGAGTGGCGTTCACGTCTTGCATTGCCGCTAATCGCGGCTCCAATGTTCCTCATTTCTGGACCGCAAATGGTGATCGAGTGTTGCCGAAACGGTGTAATCGGTAGCTTTCCGACTCCCAACGCCCGCACTCCTGCGATTCTTCGAGAATGGCTATTGCAGATTAGCCAGACGCTTACCGAAAAGGATGCGCCTTGGGCGGTCAACCTAGTGGTACACCGCAGTAATGATCGTCTATCGCAAGATCTCGAGTTAGTTGAAGAGTTCAAGCCACCACTCGTGATCACTGCGCTTGGCAGTCCCAAGGCGGTAATCGAGCGGGTACAGAGATACGGTGGCCGCGTGCTAGCGGATGTCAACTCGCTGAAATATGCAAGGGAGGCCGCTAAGGCAGGCGCTGATGGCCTGATTTTAGTCAGTGCCGGATCTGGCGGGCATACGGGACAGATGAACGGCTTCGCCATGGTCGGCGCCGTTCGTGAGTTCTTCGACGGCATTTTGGTACTGGCCGGAGGCTTGATGACGGGGGCTTCAGTACGCTCCGCCGAATTATTGGGTGCAGATTTAGCATCCATGGGTACGCGTTTCATTCCTTGCCAAGAAAGCCTCGCTGATGAGCACTACAGGAAAATGCTAGTGGAATCTGGCTTCGAGGATCTGGTGCTAAGCAACCAAGTCACCGGTGTGGCAGCCAACTGGTTGCGGCAGAGTTTGGATCTTGCGGATATCACTGATGACAACCCGGGCAAGTCCACGGCGATCGACTTCGCCGATCCCAAAGGCGCAAAACGACGCTGGACTCAAGTACGGTCCGCGGGACACGGCGTGGATGCGATCAAGCGTTCGGAGCCCGCACGCGAGCTAATCGCCGGTTTGGTCAACGACTACTGGCAGGCCGTTCGCCGGCCGGCCTTCATCTGCACGGAAGAGACACTGAAATGAAAAAACCTTATATCGTGGCTATCGGTGGCACTACTCGCTCCGGTTCAATGACTGAGCGAGTGCTGCTCAACGTCCTCAGTCATGCAGAAAACGGTGGAGCTCGCATCAAACTGTTGGGGGGAGAAAAACTGCAGTTACCCCTGTATGGCTCAGCACCGGTTTCCCACCCACTGGTGCAGGATTTGCTCAACGAGATACGGCAAGCCGATGGCGTGATTCTGGCCTCCCCCGGTTATCACGGAGCGCTTTCTGGATTGATGAAAAACGCTCTCGACTATTTGGAGGAGGCGCGTGGCGACGCGCATCCCTACCTAAGTCGTCGCGCCGTGGGTTGCATCGGTTTAGCGGCAGGCTGGCAGGCCGGCGCGGCTACCCTAGTGGGATTGCGCAGTATTGTTCATGCATTGCGTGGCTGGCCCACACCTATGGGCGTTGTGATCAATTCGACGCAGACAACTTTCGAGGCGGACGGTGCATGCAATGACGAACTGGTGGGTAAACAATTACAAATCATGACCGATCAGGTGTTGGAGTTCTGCCACATGACTCATTAACGTAATGCCAACTTCACGCTCTGAAACTTTGACTGATCTTACGCCGAATCGGCCACTCTATGTGAATTGGTAAATCGTCCGGTCATCACGCGTAAACGCCTATTGCAGCGCGCAGCCTTATACAACTTACATCCAATTGGTCAACGGGGGTTTAAACTGACCCAAGTATCTGGAAACCTTGGTATGACCGAGGCGCGAAGATCATGTTATCAGAGTTATATAGTCGGCCTCGGACCCATCGCTATCCAGAATACCCTGTATAGCGACAGGCGATATACCATGACATTGTCGGTACAGACGGCGGCCAGAAAACCACTGTAGAGGTCGTTTAAAGACGAAGCTTTTATATCGTCAGGGTTGCTCTGGCAAAGATGAGGAACAGCCAGTAAATCTGACAACCACCGTAGCGGAGCAATTACCCGGCAGGGCGCCGAAGTGCGATATCAACATCGCCCGCTCAAAAGCGATAAGTCATCTGCGCTGTCAGTCCATGTGCGCTATTTTCGTACTTCGCGCTGTATGCGGGCTGGAGACCGGATGAGTTTGACTGACTGACCGGAGCAGCGTTTTCCCAAAGGTAAGCATATGCAATGTCGAATGTCACCTCGCTCAAGGGAGAGTAACCTGCGCCAACAGTCACTGTTCGACGATCCCCCACAGGGATGCGAACGATCCGATCTTCGTTCGTCGTCGGAGACGGATCGTAGGCAAAGCCAGTTCGCAGCACCCACTGCGGTGTCAATTGGTAGGCAGTACCTACAGCCACCGACCAAATATCACGAAAGTTGACCTCCTCACCCACCGTCCCAAATCCTAAAGCGACGCCGAGCGGAGGGATTCCCTCATTCTCAGCAGTCAAATTCTTCAGGCGACTCCAGCGTGTCCAAGTTGTGCCAAGGTAACCAATCAACTTCTCATCGAAGCGGTATGTCAGTGAGGTGTCGACAGACTCTGGAAGAGTGACATCCATGCTCGTGCCGTATCGACCGTTCAAGCGAAAAGCAGCGGGGGACTCCGAAACGCTGATGTGGCCTTTGAGGCTATAATCAACCTTGGAATGGTAGGCTAAGCCCCACGTGGCGGACTCACTGATGTCGATCATCACACCAAGGTTATAACCGATAGCAGTATCATCCCCCTTAATCTTGAGTTCGGTATCTTTTCCAGTTGGGTTAAGCGCTGCGGTGGCCAAGTCATTCTTCAACTTGCCATCAAGACGATTTATGGTTAAACCTCCTCCGACAGAAATGAAGTCATTGATTCGGAAGCTGATGGTTGGCTGGAAAGTGATGACTTTTACCATACTATATGATCCGTGATAGCGACCTTGGAACGAAGACTCATAGTCGTTGATCAGTCCGAACGGCGCATACACACCTATCCCAACACTGACGTCATCACTCAAGGGGGACGAAGCGTACCCAAACGGAATGGTTGTAATAGGAGCTGAATCACCCTTATTAGTACCTCGAGCACTGCTCGATACATTTTTTATATCAATGCTCGGATCAATGACTGCAAAACCACCGCTGACCTCCGAACGCTTGAGCTTTACTAATCCTGCGGGATTTCCGTAGATAATACTTGCGTCCAGAACAGTCGATGCCCTGCCAGAAAATGCCGTGCCCGCCCCACTTGCACTCTGTTCATTAACTGTGACGCCGTTGGAATATGCTTGAAGCGATATTGCACAAGCACTCAGGGCAAAAACTCGAGAAACAGCCTTTTTATACATTGTTATCCGACTCCGATTCGTAAAATGGCCCTTTGACGAATACACAAAGGGCCCTACCACGCGCGCATGCACTTTTCACAACGTGCGTGAAACATGGGAGTTCTAATTCTATTAAGGCGAGAAAGCCCAAAGTGTCACCTAGGAGACAATCTGCTCGAGAAAATCGTCTGAATAAGCAAAACGGGAGAGCAAACCGAAAAATCGTGACCTCTCGATCGTCCCAATACGCTTAGACAACGAGTAGAACCGGCCTGACCGAATTGAGTATTTTCCGCAACTACCACCAACGCTTGAAAAACTGCCACTCAATAAAATTGCTATGTCAGTGAGACATGAGTCGCGTGACGACATCGAATCCAAAACAACGTTATCCATAGCAAAGTTCCAATCGCTAATTGAAGCGGTCATTTGTGGAACTAAACAAACGGTGGCAGCCGTAAGCAGTTAGTCCACCGGTCGCTTGGAACCCGGCGCACACGAGGGTGTGCTGCGCACAGCTACCATAAGATGCAGGCGATGGGGATCCTTTGCGCAGCAATCCGATGCAAACATTATGCGCCAACAACTGTCTCTTTTAAGTTGACAGTAAGACTCCTTCCACCCGATTTATCCCTCGTCACCCACCCATTAATCTGTGCCCATGTTGAACGCAACGCCCAACCAACCTAAACAAAAAAGGATTCAACCATGAGCACTGCAACCTACAACCGCTTGAACAAAGACGACGCCATTGTTCTGCTGGTCGATCACCAGACCGGCCTGATCTCCCTGGTGCAGGACTTCTCCCCCAACGAGTTCAAGAACAACGTGCTGGCTCTGGCTGACCTGGCCAAGTTCTTCAACTTGCCGACCATCCTCACCACCAGTTTCGAGCAAGGCCCTAACGGCCCGCTGGTGCCGGAGTTGAAGGAGATGTTCCCGGACGCGCCGTATATCGCTCGCCCTGGTCAGATCAATGCCTGGGACAACGAGGATTTCGTCAAGGCGATCAAGGCCACGGGGCGTAAGCAAATCATCATTGCCGGTGTGGTGACGGATGTGTGTGTGGCGTTCCCGACGTTGTCGGCGCTGGCGGAAGGGTTTGAGGTGTTTGTGGTGACGGATGCGTCGGGCACGTTCAACACCACGGTGCAGCAGGCGGCGTGGAGCCGGATGACACAGGCCGGTGCACAGTTGATGAACTGGTTCTCGGTGGCGTGTGAGTTGCACCGCGACTGGCGCAACGATATCGAAGGGCTGGGGAATTTGTTGTCCCAGCGGATTCCTAACTATCGCAATTTGATGAACAGCTACTCGGCCCTGTCTGCTCGCCAGAGCTAAGACTGCCATGCTCCGTATTGAGCCTGCCTGAAAAGGCAGGCTTTTTTATGGGCGTAGATTGAGATGCGTGTGGGTGACGCGGAGCGTCACTGGAAGCGTTACCACGCGGAGCGTGGGAACGATCAAGCGGAGCGTGGGAACGATCAACTTCCTTAATCCAGGATCAAGTGCGGCAGAAACCGGCTTGAGTCCTTGGTGATCAAGCTATTGTCCTCTCGCACACCTATGCCAGCGGCCTGGTCGCCAATTACCCAAGAGCCGATCAGCGTGTAGCTGTCCCCAAATTTTGGCAGCGGTGCGAACTCCTGAAGGATGAATGGCGCATCCGTGTAGGGGCCGTCTTCTTTTACGATCAGGCCGTCGGCGGTTTGTAGTTCGATGTTGGCGCCTTCCCGGGAGAAGAACGGCTTGCGCACCCAGCCTTTTGGCACGGCCTTGCCTGGGTCGGTGTCCAGGTGGGACGCGAGCAGGTTGGGGTGGCCTTGGTTGAATTCCCACAGCAGCGGCAGGATGCCTTTGTTGGAGAGGACGGATTTCCACGCGGGTTCGAAGAACTGCGTGTCGCTCTTGGCAATCGCGGCACCAAAGGGCTCGTGGAAGATGAACTCCCAGGCGTGCAGTTTGAACAGGTGGGGGATCCAGCGATCTTCAAGGTCGACGAAGCGGCCCTCGCTGGTCAGGCCGATGTCTTCGATGTCGATGTGGCGCGATTCGATGCCGACCTTTTCGGCGACCAGGCGCAGGTAGTCGGTGGTGCCTTTGTCTTCGATGGAGTCTTTCATCGAGGCGAAGTAGAACGGCTGGTTGACCTGCAGTTGGGCGAAGGCCTGGTGCAGTTTGGTGTCGATGCTATTGAACTGGTCGGCGTGCTTGGGCAGCAGGCCGCGTTCGATGCATTGTTCCAGCCAGCCCCACTGAAACGCAGCTGCTTCGTAGAGGCTGGTGGGGGTGTCGTAGTTGAGCTCCAGCAACTTGGCGGGCCCGCTGCCGTTGTAGGAGAAGTCCATGCGCCCGTACAGGTGCGGGTGGCCTTCGAGCCATGAGGTTCGGATCATGTCGTAGAACGGCGCGGGGATGCTCAGGCGTTCAAGCAGTTCTTCGCTGTGGACCACGCGGGCGACGAGGTCCATGCACATGTCATGGAGCTCGGTGGTCGGGTCTTCGAGGTCGCGCTCGATTTGTTTGAGCGTGAACTGGTAGTACGCGCTTTCGTCCCAGTAAGGTTCGTCGTCGATGGTATGGAACAGGAAGCCAAGACTCTCGGCTGTGTGTTTCCAGTCATGACGCTCTGCGCATTGGATCTTCTTCATGGCCGGTTTCCTTAGCTGCTCGACCCGCCGCCCCAGCCGCTGCGTGCGCTGGCTTTGCTGCCGAAGCCGCCGCGGGAGGTGGCCGATGAAACCGAGCTCGACTTAGGTGAAGAGCGCAGCGTGTTGGTGTAATTGCTGCTGCCGTACCGGGCCTGATTGGAACGGCCAAAGGTCGCGCCATTGGACACGCGCTGGTTGAGCGTCGAATTACCGTAGTTGCCGCGATCATCGCGATAGCGGTACACCGGTTCCGAACGGTAGCTGTTGCGGTTGTTGCTCAGCATGTTGCCGATCAGCAAGCCGGTCAGCAGGCTGCTGGTGGAGAAGCCTGAGCCGCCGCTGCTGGCCTGAGCATTGGCCGCTTGCGCATTGGCAGCGTCGACCTGGGATTGGGTCACCTGGCCTTCGGCGGTCAGTTCGAAACCGCCCAAGCGCGGGATGAATTTGCCGGTGGAGTCTTGCTGGCACCAATCAGCGACAAAGTCGGCGTCGCAATCGGCCTGGCTGTCATACACCGGCGCAATGCGGCGATGCTCGGCCATGGCCGTCATGTAGGCGTCCGAGCAGACGTCCACCGGAAGCTTTTCATCGGCGCATTGCTGTACCGACTGGAAGTTGTACTTCTTTTGCAGATCGTAGGTTTTTTCCGTTGGGCCGCAGCCGGATATCGCCATGGCGACCGACGCTGCCAGCGACAGCTGGACGTACTTGCTTCGTTTCATCGGGAGCTCCGTGGGCAATCAGTTCGAGGTGGGCGTCATGCACGCGGCATTCAGCATGCCGACGCTGATGGCCACCGCGGCCACGTAGATACCGGCCGCCAGTTCGCCCTTCTTGATGCGCTCGGACGTGCCTTTGAGCACCAGGCTGGTCAGCAGGAACGCCAGCAGCTGGACGACGGCGGCGATCACGGCCCAGACGATGAAGTCGAGAACGTTGATCGAGTAGGCAATCACATTGCTGGCCGGAATGGCGAAACCGACGATGGCACCGCCCAGGGCGACCGCTGCGGAGGTGTTGCCCGCACGGATCAGTTCGAACTCCTTATGCGGGGTGATGCGGGTGTAGATGAACTGGAACAGCGCGAACAGTACCGCAGCCCCCAGGATGTAGAGGACAAAGCCGAGCACCGCAGCTTTGTTGAGGGAGATGGAGAGTGCTTCTAGCATGGACGGCTTCCTTTTTTTAGAGCGTAGTCAGGTCGGTGGTGTACAGCGAAATGCCCAGGGATGTGCTCAGGCTGATGGTGCCTTCGGCATCTTCTTCGACGGAGAACAGCAGGAACTCTCGGCGGTCGGTCAAGCCGGTGTCGCGGGCGTATAGCATCGAACGGTGCTCGACGCTGTAGGTGGCTTCTGGGCTGGTGACCTGTTCGCTCATCGCCACCAATTCGGTCTGGCCGTCCTCGCTGCCCCACTCCCGGAAGTACTCGACGCCGTCGTGGGTGTAGGTCGGCAGCCCGATCATGCTCTGTGGGCCCGCCAGCCTGCTCAGTTCCGCTTCACTGCTGATGGTGACGTAACTCAGGTAGTTGAACAGAATCACTGACTCGACCTGGCCCGCTATCTGGCCGGTGGTGTGCACCTGCAACCAATAATCTTCGTCGTTCATGTAATAGCGCGACAGCCAGGTGGACTGGCCGAGGTCGATGGTGCCGTTGCTCCAGATTTCCTGGGAGCCGGGGATCACCACGTTAGTTTTTTCATCGAGCAGCAATTTCAGAGTCGTGTCAAACATCACGCCCTTGCCCGGCGCCAGGCCCAAAGGGCCAGTGGCAGGCAGGCTTGGGCTGGCGGTTCGGCTCGAGTCGGTAGTGGCTTTTGGGGCCTCAAGCCCCATCAACTGTTTAAGCCATCCCATGGGAGATTTCCTTAAGGCGAGTGGAAGCGATGTAGAAGAGTTCGCCGCCTTTGACCGCTGTGGCACTGGGCGGGTTGATCGACGGCTGCTGAACACCTTTGGCGCGATAGCCAATGAGGGTGGCGTTGTGGCGCTCCTTCATCTGCGTGTACAGCTCGCCGAACGTTGCCTCAAAGGCGTCGGGCAATTTCATCAGGTACTGGGTGGCGCCCTGCCCCACGCACAGCAACTCATTGATGACCACCGACGAGCCCGGATCCTGAGAGGCGCGCACCAGCATTTCGATCGCCATGCTGGACGTGCATTCCAGGCGCGGGGCGTAGGAGCTGGCCAGTGCAGCGATTTCACTTTCGTTGAAGTGGGCGACCACATGCCCGACGGGGCTCAGTTGGTTCACCGCCAGCACGGTGGCCAGCGTCAGGTCATCAGACGGGGTTCGCACCAGCACACGCTCGGCACCGGGCACACCGGCACGCAGCAACAGTGCGGTGGAAGACAGGCTTTCGCCGCGGATGAACGCTGCTTTGCCCGGCATCGGGTTTTCTTCAAGGCTGCAATCGCAGATCACGATCAGGTTGTCGTTCGAGGTTTCGTCTTGCAGCAACAACTCAATCACCCGCTCGCTGGACGCGCCCTCCCAGCCGATCAGCACGGTATGGCCGACCTTGCCGGTGAAATCACCTTTGCCCTTCATGCCTTTTCTCCATGCATCGATAACACTGCTGGTGGTTTTGCCGATGGCTGCCGTGAGCAGCGCAATGCCCCCGAGCATGACCCAGGCCGCCACGAAAATTCGCCCAGCAGAAGTCTGCGGTGCGAGGTCGCCATAGCCGACGGTGAGTGTGGTGGTGAGATAGAAGTAGATAAACGTGGCGGGAGCGGTGAGGTGTTGTTCGCCCAGCAACACCAGGCCCAGATAAGCCGTGCTCAGGTGGACACCCAAGGCAACGATCAGGCCTGCCCAACCGAAGCGATGAAAGAGGGACGAGGCGTACATGCGTAACAGTAGGAAAATCGACATTTAGCCCCTGGCTCCCTGGGTACTTGAATCCTGACGACAGCATCGCCTCGGCGTCTGGATGCTCAAGTGCGTTCACCCGGCATTAAACCCGCTGCGCGGCGTGGATAGAAGTACCTTGGCTGCAATAAATCCGGCGAGCGCACCAAACAGATGCCCTTCGAAGGAAACGCCCTGCCGCGGAAGGAAGCCCACGACCAGTCCGCCATACAGCAAAGCCACAACAGCGGCTGTTAGCAGGTTGCCCCAGCTTCTGTGAAACCAGGCGCGAGACAGCAGATAGGCCCATAGCCCGAACACCCAGCCGCTGGCGCCGACGTGTACGCCTGAAAAACCGAACAGCCAGACCAACAAGCCGCCCAGCAGAATGACGATGGCACTGACGGCGATGAACCGGTTGACCCCTTCGATCATGACCAGAGAGCCCAAGACCAAAAAGGCAATCAGGTTGGCGCTCAGGTGAGCGAAGGAGGCGTGCAAAAACGGCGAGGAGAGTATGCCGAACAGACCCTGCACCGTTCTAGGGATCAGCCCGAATGCCATGAGGCTGTAACCGGTCGCCACATTGAGCAGTTGCAGCGCGACCATGAAGAGGGCCAGGCCTGCGATTGTCTTGAAACCCTTCAAGGCGTTCATCCTGACCTCAACATACAAAAGAAGAGCACTGCGACTGTGGCGAGGGAGCTTGCTCCCGCTGGGGCGCGAAGCGGCCCCAAAAACAGGACTGCTGCGCAGCCCAGCGGGAGCAAGCTCCCTCCCCACAGAGTTGCAGGCTTAACTGACCTGCGTTGATTACTCAGCCGACTTTTGCTTCAGACGCTCCAGAATCGCATTGGCACTGCCTTCGTTCGGCGTGATGCCGGCATCGCGCAGTTTGCGTTCCAGGTCTGTCCCCGTCGACGCTTCAGCCAGCTCATCCTGGGCTTGCAGCTCAGCGGCGCGTTGTTGCTGTTTGGCCTGCAAGCGATTGAGCGTACCGACGGCGGTTTCCAGCTTGCCGTTGGCACCGCCGCTGGCAATGGAGGCACTGACCTGGGCCTTTTGCACGCTGTCGCGAGCCTTGGCCATGTCCACTTGCTGGCGCAGGCTTTTGATGCGGCTTTCGGCCTTGGTGATGTCTTTGCGCATGCTCTCAGCGTACCCACCGAACTCGGTGGTCTGCTTTTGCTCCACGTCCCGCTCGTTGGTCAGGGTCGAAATGGCTTCGGCCACTTCCAGGGCGAGGTCTTCACGGTTGGCCTGGATAGCGGCCATCGCCTTGGATTCCAGGTCTTTGATCTTGGCGTCGTACTCGCCAACGCGATCAGCCGCCAGTTTGTGCTTGGCCATGATGCTTACCAATTCACGCTTGGCGTTGGCCAAGGCGCTGTCGGCATCGCGAATTTCCTGGTCGAGGATGCGCAGGGCCTGTTGGTCGACGATCGATTCGCCGACTTCGCTGGCACCGCCACGCAACGCGGTGAACAATTTGCTCCAGATGGACTGAGTCATTGGGTTTTCCCGAATAATTAAATGAAGAAACGTTCGAAGGCTTCGCTGGCGCGCTGCACGTTATCAACCAGGGTTTTCACCTCGGTCACGATGTTGGTCAGGCTGGAGTCGGAGCTGAGCGCACCGAACATGTTGTAAACCACCTGCCCGTTCGGCATGGACTCGATACCGATGGACGACAACGGGAACATCTCCCGGCTGCGCAGCACGGCGTCGTTGAATTTCGCGACATCGTTGATGGACTCGGCGTCGACCAGGACGGTATCCACGATGATTTGCTCGCCCACCACCGCGATGTAAATCGGCAAGCCACCAAAGTCGTTCATCTCCAGCTTGATGCTGGACTCGGAGCCTTGGACGAGAGAAAGCGTAATGTCATTGGACGTCACGTCATCCAGCGCCTGAAGAGCACTGAAGAGGCGATCGATATTCCAGTTGGTACCTGCGCTCATGAAATTCTCCGACATGAATGAGCCAGCCAGGATCGGTTGGCGTAGCTGTTTCTCCATTTGCTTGAGCAGGCTTCGGTTTTCGGGAAGCACCCAAGTCTCGTGTTTCACATAACCGGCCGCCGCCAGCCCCGCACGCATCTGCTTCATGTAAAAGCTCGACGGCTTTTTTGCGGACGGCTTCAAGCGCTCTCCCTTGAGGCTTGTTGAATCGGTATCGGGCCCAGTTGATGGGCTCGATGGAGAGCTGCTGTTCATGGTACTGACCTCGCTGTGAAAAACTCACGCGTGAGAAAATCTACAGGCAATCCGCAAGGTACTCAATAGCTCACGCGTGAGATTTTTCCTTACATTTTTCAACCACCGAAAAGCCCCTGGCTACCCCGCCAACTCTCGCTCGATTTGCTCGTCTGCCGGGAAGTTTGTCCAAAAGCGCGACTTGATGGCACCAAGACAATTGTGCAGCAGCCTGTTGCACAATTTTCCGAATCCGACCACGCCTTAGCAAAAGCACGCCTGTACTTGAAATCGCGCGGCGAAGAACCCTGATGTCAGGGAAGGCAGGCTAGCCAGCCCACAGTACCGTCACAAGCATTCGAGAACAGTTCAGGAAGGGTCCCGCGTACCTCACAGAAAGGTCCTGCTGGCACTTGACTCTCCCCTATACGGCACCCCCTACCCTGAATGCCCTTTTCTCAGAACTTATCACCATGAGTCAGCGCATTCTGGTCATTCTCGGCCACCCGTCCTCCGATAGCTTTTGTTCCGCCCTCGCGCGCACCTATATCCACGCTGCGAAAACGGCCGGCCACGAAGTCCGCGTCCTGCGCCTGGGTGATCTCAGGTTCGACCCCATCCTTAATCATGGCTATACCCAGGCACAGACGCTGGAGCCCGACTTGCTCAGCGCCCAGTCCGACATCCTTTGGGCCGAGCACCTGGCGTGGGTGTTCCCTGTCTGGTGGGGCGGTGTCCCGGCACTGATGAAGGGCTTTATCGACCGCGTTTTCCTACCCGGCTTTGCCTTCAAATACCGCGCAGGCAAGGCATTCCCAGACAAGTTATTAAAGGGCAGAACCGCGCACTTGTTAGTGACCCTGGACACGCCGTCGTGGTATTACCGCTGGGTTTATCGCATGCCGGCCATCTACCAGATGCGGCGCACCACGCTGGCGCTGTGCGGCATCGCGACGAGCAAGACGCTGCTGTTGGGGCCGGTGCTGGGCTCTTCGCTGACGCAGCGGGCCAAGTGGCTGAAACAGGCCGGCGCACTATTTGAAAAAGGGAATTTTCATGTACATCGGCAAAGCCGCGCAGTTGTCCGGCACGACCATCAAGGCGATTCGTCACTATGAGGCGATCGGGCTGATGCCAGCGCCTGCGCGTCGGGGCGGTTATCGCGTTTATACCGAGCAGAGTGTCGAGCGGCTCATGTTTATAAAGTGCGCGCAACAACTGGGGTTCAAGCTCAAGGAATTACAGGAGATTTTGCAGGGGTACGAGGGTGATGCACTTCCTTGGGACAAGGCTGATCAAGCCATCGCCAATAAGAAGCAAGCGTTAGCCATGCAAATTGTGGCATTGCAGAATATGCATCGGGGTTTATTGGTCTTCGAGGCCCAATTGAAAGCGGCGCAGGGGGAGTGCTCGGTGGCCACGAAGGCAAGCTGAGACTCGGTGAGCCGAATAAACCCATCAATCGGCTCACATCACCGTCTGTGCGCCACTCATTTGCCCCAATCCCCCATGTCTGCTAGTGTCGCGCCGGTTTACCGTCTACCGGAATTGCCGCCATGGCCCGCAAAAAAGTTGCACTCGATTTCGAACAATCCCTCGCCGACCTGCAAGCCCTGGTCGAGCGTCTGGAGAACGGCGAGTTGTCGCTGGAAGACTCGTTGACAGCGTTTGAGCAAGGCATCGGCCTGACCCGCGACTGTCAGAGCGCGTTGGCGCAGGCGGAGCAGAAGGTCCAGGTGTTGCTGGAGCGTGACGGGGAGTTGGCCGAAGAACCTTTCGATGCGGAACAGCCGGAATGATCAGCGCATATCAGGCCAGTAGCCAAGCCCGGGTGAATGCCGCGCTGGAGCCTCTGTTTGTTGCGCCAAGCCCGGAAATGACGCGCCTCTATGAAGCCATGCGCTACAGCGTGATGAATGGCGGCAAGCGTGTGCGCCCGTTGCTGGCCTATGCCGCCTGCGAAGCTCTCGGGGCGCCGGCAGCCGAGGCGAATGGTGCGGCCTGTGCGGTCGAGTTGATCCACGCCTATTCCCTGGTGCATGACGATTTGCCAGCAATGGACGATGACGATTTGCGTCGCGGCCAGCCCACCACCCATAAAGCCTTTGATGAAGCCTATGCGATCCTGGCCGGTGACGGCTTGCAAAGCCTGGCGTTCAGCGCATTGCTGGACCCGCGCTTGAGCAGCGTCAACGCCGAGATCCGCCTGCGCATGGTCACCGCCTTGGCCCACGCCGCAGGCCCGGCCGGTATGGTCGGCGGGCAAGCCATCGACATGGGCTCGGTCAGCCTCAAGCTGGATCAAAAAGCCCTGGAACACATGCATCGCCACAAGACCGGCGCGCTGATTGAGGCGGCCGTGCAGTTGGGCGCCCTGGCCAGTGGCCGCGCCGGCGCCGAGCAATTGGCGGCCCTGCAGACCTACTCCCGCGCTATCGGCCTGGCCTTCCAGGTGCAGGACGATATTCTCGACGTGGAAAGTGATACCGCCACCCTCGGCAAACGCCAAGGCGCCGATATCGCACGGGACAAGCCGACTTATCCTGCATTGCTGGGGCTGCAAGCCGCCAAGGCGTATGCCGTCGAGCTGCGCGACCAGGCCCTGGATGCCCTGCGACCTTTCGACGCGGCGGCCGAGCCACTGCGTGACCTGGCGCGGTATATCGTCGAACGTCGCCACTGACAGCCGCGGCCATTTGCGCCGCATATCGGCCAAGTTAGGCCCTCTGCGTGGGCAGTTTGCACGGCTTGAGGTAAACTGCCGCCTCTTCTATACCTATAACGATTCGCCTGATGCCCACGACGTTTCAAGAGATTCCCCGCAAACGCCCGTCTACGCCCCTGCTCGACCGTGCTGCCACGCCGGACGGCCTGCGTCGACTGGGTGAAGCCGAGCTGGAAACCCTGGCCGATGAGCTGCGCCTGGAATTGCTCTACACGGTCGGCCAGACCGGTGGGCATTTTGGCGCCGGGCTGGGCGTGATCGAGCTGACCATCGCCTTGCATTACGTGTTCGACACCCCGGACGACCGGCTGGTGTGGGACGTGGGCCACCAGGCGTATCCGCATAAAATCCTCACCGGCCGTCGCGAGCGCATGGCCAGCCTGCGCCAGAAGGACGGCCTGGCCGCCTTCCCGCGCCGTTCCGAGAGCGAGTACGACACCTTTGGCGTCGGCCACTCCAGCACGTCCATCAGTGCAGCGCTGGGCATGGCGATTGCCGCCCGCCTGCAAGGCAGTGAGCGCAAGGCGATTGCGGTGATTGGTGATGGCGCGCTGACCGCAGGCATGGCCTTCGAAGCGCTGAACCATGCGCCGGAAGTGGACGCCAACATGTTGGTGATCCTCAACGACAACGACATGTCGATTTCGCGCAACGTGGGTGGCCTGTCCAATTACCTGGCGAAGATCCTCTCCAGCCGTACCTACGCCAGCATGCGCGAAGGCAGCAAGAAAGTGCTGTCGCGCCTGCCTGGCGCGTGGGAAATCGCGCGTCGCACCGAAGAATACGCCAAGGGCATGCTGGTACCCGGCACCCTGTTCGAAGAGCTGGGCTGGAACTACATCGGCCCTATCGACGGCCACGACCTGCCCACCCTGATCGCCACGTTGCGCAACATGCGCGACCTCAAGGGCCCGCAATTCCTGCATATCGTCACCAAAAAAGGCAAAGGTTTCGCTCCGGCGGAAGTCGACCCGATTGGTTACCACGCGATCACCAAGCTCGAACCCCTCGATGCCCCCGCCGCCGCGCCGAAAAAAGCCAGCGGGCCGAAGTATTCCGGGGTGTTTGGCGAATGGCTGTGCGACATGGCCGCCGCCGACCCGCGTCTGGTAGGGGTTACCCCGGCGATGAAGGAAGGCTCCGATCTGGTGGCGTTCAGCGAGCGTTTCCCGCTGCGTTACTTCGACGTGGCGATTGCCGAGCAACACGCCGTTACCTTCGCGGCCGGCATGGCCTGCGAAGGCGCCAAGCCAGTAGTGGCGATCTACTCCACCTTCCTGCAACGTGGTTATGACCAGCTGGTTCACGATGTGGCGGTGCAGAACCTCGATGTGCTGTTCGCCATCGATCGCGCCGGCCTGGTAGGCGAAGACGGCCCGACCCATGCCGGCAGTTTCGACCTCTCGTACCTGCGCTGCATCCCCGGCATGCTGGTGATGACTCCGAGCGACGAGAACGAACTGCGCAAGATGCTCAGCACCGGCCACCTGTACAACGGCCCGGCCGCCGTGCGCTACCCGCGCGGCACAGGCCCGAATGCCGTGATCGAGAAAGACCTGGAGCCGATTGAAATCGGTAAAGGCATCGTGCGTCGCCAAGGCAGCAAGACTGCATTCCTGGTGTTTGGCGTACAACTGGCCGAAGCCTTGAAAGTCGCTGAGAAGATCGACGCCACCGTGGTCGACATGCGGTTCGTCAAGCCACTGGATGACGCGTTGGTGCGCGAGATCGCCGCTGGCCATGAGCTGCTGGTGACCGTCGAAGAGAACGCCATCATGGGCGGCGCCGGTGCGGCGGTCAGCGAGTTCCTGGCGCGGGAGAATATCCTCAAGTCGGTGCTGCACCTGGGCTTGCCGGATGTATACGTCGAGCACGCCAAGCCGGCACAGATGCTGGCTGAATGCGGGTTGGACGAGGCGGGTATCGAGGCGTCCGTTCGCGAGCGCTTGGCGCTACTGAATCTGTAATCTGCCCCAAATGTGGGAGCTGGCTTGCCTGCGATGACGGCGGCACATTCGCTAACAATGTGTCAGATACACCGCTATCGCAGGCAAGCCAGCTCCCACAGTGGTTTTGCATGACCTTCGAATGCTATGGACAGCCCATGAAACGCCTGTGCCTTGCCCTGCTGCTGCTACCCTGCGCTGACCTGCTCGCCGACACCCGCGACCAGGCCCTGAAGCTCTCCGACGTGGTCATCAGCGCCAACCGCCAAGTCCAGGCGCGTAATGACAGCAGCGCCGCCAACACCGTATTCACCCGCGCCGACATCGACCGCCTTCAGCCCACCACCATCACCGACCTGCTCAGCCGCGTGCCGGGCGTACAAGTTGCGCCAACCGGTGGGCGTGGCAGTTTGCCGGGGATTTTCATTCGCGGCACCAAGTCGGCGCAGAGCCTGGTGCTGGTGGACGGCCAACGCATCGCCAACACCACCTCCGGCGACAGCGGCTTGCAATACCTCAACGTCGATCAGATTGAACGGGTGGAAGTGCTGCGCGGTTCACGTTCGGTGATTTACGGCAGCGATGCGATTGGCGGGGTGATTCAGGTGTTTACCCGGCGCAATGCCGAGCAAGGCTTGCAGCCGCGCTTGAAACTGGGCTTTGGCAGCAACCAGACCTGGGAGCGCAGCTTGGGCCTGTCGGGCGGCGATGAACACACGCGTTTCAACCTGGGCGCGAGCCTGGATGAAACCGCCGGTATCAATGCGAGCCACGCGTCGTTTCCCAGTGACGGCGACCATGATGCCTACCGCAACCAGTCCATCAGCCTGAACCTCAGCCATTCGTTCAGCGATGAGCTGGAGGCGGGCTTCAACCTGTTGGATAACCGTGGCAAGTCGGAGTACGACAACAGTTATGGCCGCTACGACGGCGCCACCGGGCAGAGCCTGGGCCAGAAACCCTACACCGACTACACCGTGAGCAGCGCCAGCGGCTATCTCGATGCCAAGCTCAATGACAGCTGGCAGTCGCGCCTGGAGCTGGGCCACAGTGAAAACCGCGACACCAAGCGCGATACCCTCAGCGATGATTACAGTGCATTCAACACCTACCGCGACTCGGTCAATTGGCAGAACGACCTGACCCTGGATGAGCAAAACAGCCTGATCGTCGGCGGCGACTGGTACGAAGATCGTTTCCACGGTTCTACCACCTTTACCGAGAACAGCCGCTGGAACCGGGCAGCGTTCGTGCAGCATCGCTTCCATAGCCAGTGGTTTTCCACCGAGCTGGGCCTGCGCCGCGACCAGAACCAGCAGTTCGGCGGCCAGAACAGTTGGAGCGGCACCCTGACCTTGCCGGTCAACCCTGACAATGACCTGCTCTTGAGCTACAGCGAAGGCTTTCGCGCGCCGACCTTCAACGACCTCTATTACCCCGACACCCAGTACAGCAACCCCAACCTGCAGCCCGAGACATCAAAGAGCTACGAGCTGCAATGGCGCAGCCAACTGAGCGACAGCACGCGCCTGGAAGCCTCGCTGTATCGCACCGACCTGAGCGACGCGATCATCCTTGACGCTGGCAAGCCGCAAAACGTGGCGTCGGCGCGGATCAACGGCTTTGAAGCGGCGCTCAAGCAGGAACTGTTTGGCTGGCAGGGCAACCTGGGCCTGTCGCTTATCGACCCGCGTGACCGTGACAACGGCCACACCCTGGCACGTCGCGCCCGGCGAACGGTGAACCTGGATCTGGACCGGCAATTTGATCAACTCGGTCTCGGCGCCAGCTGGCAAGCGATCAGCAGCAGCTACGACGATGAAGCCAACCGCAACCGTCTGGGCGGTTATGCCTTGTTGGGGCTGCGCAGTAGTTGGGCGTTGAACCGGGAGGTGTCGTTGTCGTTGAAGGTGGATAACGTGCTGGACAAGTCTTACGCACGGGCGAAGTACAGCTACCTCGGGGAAAGCCAGAATTATCGTGAAGAAGGTCGGGTGTGGATGGTTGGGGTGACGTGGACACCTGAGATCTAAGTAGCCTGATCCGGCGTCATCGCAGGCAAGCCAGCTCCCACAATTGAAATGCATTCCCCAGTGGGAGCTGGCTTGCCTGCGATAGCGTTGTCACAAGTTCGGCGCAATCACCTGGCACAACCGCCCCACCGCCTCCAACATCTGCCCGCTGGGCCGCTCCAGGCCCTTGTCCGGCACCAACCGCACCCGAGCAGCCATCGCCGGCCATGCCTTCCAGGCCTCCTTCTGAGCCTGATCCCCCACCAGGATCACCTCGGGGTCTCGCGCCAGCACCGATTCGATATTCACCTGCGGCGCCGGCAACTTCAGGTCATCAAACACATTGCGCGCCCCGCACACGCTGAGGGCATCGCTGATGATCTGCCCACCGCCCACGGTGTACAGCGGCTGGTTCCACACTTGGTAAAACACCCGCAGCGGCTCGGCCCGCTGGTAGCGCTGGCGCAACTCGGCCAAGCGCTGACGCAGTTGTACCGCGAGCTGGTGCCCTGCCTCAGCGCGGCCCAATTGCTCGGCAATGGCCTGCACCTGGGCGGTCAGTTGTTCAAGGCTGTGGGGTTCTGCGACGTACACCGGGATATTCAACCGCTGGAGCTGCTCGCGCTGGGCCGGGCCGACGCTGCCAGGCCACAGCAGGATCAAGTCGGGCTTGAGGCTGAGCAGGCGCTCCATGTCCAACTGGCCGTAGTGCCCGACCGAGGGCACCTTCGCCAACGCCGCCGGGCGGTCACCACCGTCAAGCACGCCGACCAGCAAGTCCTCGGCACCCAGCTCAAGCACGATTTCGGACAGTGACGGCGCCAGGCTGACAACCCGCTCGACCGCCAACGCCTGGGCACTGACTACCAGCAGCAGCGCCAGCCAATAGCGCTTCATCCCAACTGACGCGGTATGCGATAGAGGTAGAACAGCACCAGCGTCGACAGCGCCAACAGAAACAGCGGCACCGCCTCCAGGCCGACGAACACCGCCAGCGCACCGATCCAGGCCGGTAACGCTGCAACCAGCAAGGCCGTGCGCCGACGCGCCGCCAGGGTGATCCAAGCGGCGGGTTCTTCAGCAGTATCAAGGGCTTTGGAGGTGGCGATAAGCGCGTGTTTATAGCCATGAAAATAACGCAGGCTAAGAAACATCGAGGCCACGCCAGCGATGAAGAACGGCATGGCCAGTACCGGTAGCAAGGATTCAGCGCGGCCAAACAGCAGGTTGATCAAAAACAAGGGCAGCAACGCCAAGGCCAGGTACTGCCACCAGTTGAAGGACAGTCGCCGTTTCACCTGGCCACGGGTCACGCGCGGTCGACCTCGCCCTGGTGCTCATTGCCCATCATATGGTCGAGCTTGCTGGCTTTGGTGGCCAGGTAGAGCTTGTTGTGCGGGTTATGCCCGGTGTGCAGAGGCACGCGCTCGGCCACGGTGATGCCCATCTCGGTCAAGGCTTTGACCTTGCGGGGGTTGTTGGTCATCAGGCGCAGGGATTTGACCCCCAGGTGCTCGAGCATCGGCAGGCAGATGGCGTAGTCGCGCTGGTCGGCAGCAAAGCCCAGGCGCTCGTTGGCCTCCACGGTGTCGGCGCCGCCATCTTGCAGTTCGTAGGCGCGGATCTTGTTCAACAGGCCAATGCCCCGGCCTTCCTGGCGCAAGTACAGCAGCACGCCACGCCCTTCACGGGCGATGGCCTGCAGTGCGGCCTCCAGTTGCGAGCCGCAGTCACAGCGCTGGCTGAACAGCGCATCGCCGGTCAGGCACTCGGAATGCACACGCCCCAGCACCGGCGCGCCATCGGTGATGTCGCCGAGGCTGAGCACAACGTGCTCGCGCCCGGTGGCTTCTTCAAGAAAGCCGTTCATGGTGAACGTGGCAAAAGGGGTAGGCAGCTTGGAAGCGGCGACGAAAACGACGGGCACCGTGTGCTCCTGATTTCAGATTTCACAGAGGCGGGCATTGTAACAGCACGTTCCTACAGACGCTTAAGCTGAATTATCGCTGATAAAGATCAATAGGTTCGATTGGCCTTTGAGTCAGTTCTATGGGCGTCAGAACGGATACGGCTGTTTCCAGCGTTCGAATATCGATTTCAACTCACCGGTCTGGACCAGGATACCCAAACGCTGGTCATACACGGCCATCAATGCCCTGCCACGCTCGGTGTCGGCAAAGCCTACGTAGAGCGGCAGCTCAGCGATATGGGTGAGTTTGAACAGCGCCGGGTCTTGCGCCTGGCTGAGCACGTATTTGGCTTCGGTGAGGGCGTCGATATAAAAATCGGCACGGCCGTGTTGCAGCATTGGCAGAATGCCGCTGCGCCGCTCGATCTGGTTGAAGCGGCGCACGGTGGGCAGGTATTCCTCGTATTTATAGCCGCGCACCCAGGCCAGGCGGTAGTTGCCCAGGGTCGCCAACGTCGGCGTGGGTGAAGTTGCCAGCCCGAGAGCGTAGACATGATCGGCGTCGAAGTTCCAGCGCGGGTACAGCACTGCGCTGACCTCATCGCGGTAGGTGCCGACACAACCATCCGCCTCACCACGCTGGGCCAGGCCGACCGATCGGGTATAGGGCACGCTGCGAGTTTCCAGGGTAATGCCTGCTGGCTCGAAGACGCGGCGCAGCAGGTCCCAGGCCAGGCCGCTACCATCTCTGTTGGTGTAGTCGTTCCACTCCTCACTGGCCAGCACGATTTTACCGGGCACGGGAGTGTCCGCCTGGGCCAGGGAAACGAAGGAACACAGCACGATCAGCAGCCAGCGGCATGCAGCCATAGTCACGGCCTCTTACTCGGGATAATCGTCTAAAGGGTAGCGCAGACCGCCGGCTCAGGGCGTCTGGCGAAAATGCTGGTAGCCGCGCACAGCCGGGGTGATGTCCTGGCAGTCGCCGTCGAGCAGCGTCACGCCGTGCCCCGTTTCGACCCGACCGACCACATGCACCGGCCAGCCATCCGCCTGCAACGGCGCCAACTCGGACGGTGGCAAAGTGAACGCCAACACATAGTCGTCGCCCCCGCTCAACGCCGCTACTTGAGCCTGGTCTTCACCGACAAACGCCAGCAAGGCCTCGGACAACGGCAACCGCTGGCGCTCAACCACCAGGCGCACCGCTGACGCCTTGGCGATATGCCCACAGTCAGCCAACAGCCCATCGGAGATATCCATCGCCGCTGTCGCCTTGCCCCGCAGCGCCAGCCCCAAGGCCAGCTGCGGTTGCGGCGACCAGTAATGCGCCAACAGCGGCTCGGCGATTGCTGCGTCAGCCGTGCGTTGCCCCAATACCAGCGGCAAGGCACCAGCGGCATTGCCTAACTCGCCGCCCACACACAGCAAATCGCCCGGCTGTGCACCGTTGCGCGTCAAGGCCTGGCCAGCCGGCACACGGCCGAACACGGTCAGGGTCAGGCTCAGCGGCCCACGGGTGGTATCGCCGCCCACCAAGCCTACGCCGCAGCTTTGCGCCATGGCGTTCAAGCCTTGGGCATAGCGTTGCAGCCAATCGGCTTCGACGCTCGGCGTGGTCAGGGCAAGGGTAAAGGCGAGGGGGTGGGCGCCCATGGCGGCCAGGTCGCTCACCGCCACGGCCAGCGAGCGCTGGCCGAGCAGGAACGGGTCACAGGGGTCGGCAAAATGCACGCCAGCCACCAGCGTATCGGTGGAGACTGCCAGTTGCTCCCCGGCGGGAAGCGCCAGCAAGGCGCAGTCGTCGCCGATCCCCAGGGCAATGCCTTCGCCGCCTTGCGCACAAGGCGCGGCGGCGAAGTATGTGCGGATCAGCTCAAACTCACCCATTGAGGAATCAAGCGCAGATTAGCGCTTGTGTTCCTTCACTTCGGCTTCACGCAGGCGTGGGGCCAGCTTGTCGAGCACGCCGTTGACGAACTTGTGGCCGTCGGTCGAACCGTAGACTTTCGCCAGTTCGATGCCTTCGTTGATCACGACGCGGTACGGCACGTCGACGCGCTTGAGCAGCTCCCAGGTGGACAGGCGCATCACGCACAGCTCAACCGGGTCGAGTTCTTCGATGGTCAGGTCCAGGCATGGCGCCAGGGCTGTGTCGATCTCGGTCAGGTTGGCATGCACGCCGTGCAGGATGTCGTGGAAGTAGCTCTGGTCGGCGAAGGTGAAATCGTTATCGACGCGAAACTGTGCCTCGATTTCGTTCAGCGAAGCGCCCGCCAGGTGACGCTGGTACAGCGCCTGGGTCGCGAGTTGACGCGCCTTGCGGCGCTTCTCGCTCTTGGACGGTTTGCCGGCATCGGCAGGACGCGGGTCCTGAGGGTTGAACTGATCGCTTTCGTCGGAAATCACTTGGCCTCCAACTGCGACAGCAGGCTGACCATTTCCAGGGCGGACAAGGCAGCTTCAGCGCCTTTGTTACCGGCCTTGGTGCCGGAACGCTCGATGGCTTGCTCGATGGAATCCACGGTCAGTACGCCGAAAGCGACTGGCACGCCGAACTCCATGGACACCTGGGCCAGGCCCTTTGTGCATTCGCCGGCTACGTATTCGAAGTGCGGGGTGCCGCCACGAATGACCGCGCCCAGGGCGATGATCGCCGCGTATTCACCCTGCTGAGCAACTTTTTGCGCAACCAGTGGAATTTCGAAGGCGCCAGGGGCACGGATAAGGGTGATATCGCTCTCGCTCACACCGTGGCGAACCAGGGCGTCAACCGCACCGCTTACCAGGCTCTCAACCACGAAGCTGTTGAAGCGGCCAACCACCAGGGCATAGCGGCCTTTGGGGGCGATGAAGGTACCTTCGATGGTCTTCAGGGTCATTCGACAAATCTCTTAAAGAGCCGGGACGCGAAAAGTGCGTCCCTCAGTGATGATTTAACCGCGAACAAGGGGCAAAAATCGCCAGCCTTTATTCGGAGGGCACGTATTCTACAACTTCCAGGTCGAATCCGGATATCGCATTAAATTTCATCGGTGCGCTCATCAGGCGCATTTTGCGCACGCCCAGGTCGCGCAGGATCTGCGAACCGGCACCGACGATGCTGTAGGTGGTCGGTTTTTTCACCGGCACGGCGTCGGCGGTTTCGCGGATGTGCGCCAGCAGCACATCACCATCGAGCGGGTGACCGAGCAACAGCACCACACCGCTGCCGGCCTCGGAAACCGCAGCCATGGCGGCGCGCAGGCTCCAGCGACCGGGCTGCTTGACCATCAACAGGTCACGCAGTGGGTCCATGTTGTGTACGCGTACCAGGGTCGGTTCTTCTGCGCAAATGTTGCCCAGGGTCAGGGCCATATGCACGTCGCCTTCCACTGAATCACGGTAGGTCACCAAATTGAATTGGCCCAGCTCGCTGTCCAGTGGCTGCTCGGCAATCCGCTGAACGGTACGTTCGTGGATCATCCGGTAGTGAATCAGGTCGGCGATGGTGCCGATCTTGAGGTTGTGCTCTGCGGCAAAGGCCTCGAGTTCAGTACGACGGGCCATGGTGCCATCGTCGTTCATCACTTCGCAGATCACCCCGCTTGGCTCGAAACCGGCCATGCGCGCCAGGTCGCAGGCGGCTTCGGTGTGACCAGCGCGGGCCAGGGTACCGCCCGGTTGGGCCATCAGCGGGAAGATGTGGCCGGGGCTGACGATGTCTTCGGCCTTGGCGTCTTTCGCCGCCGCAGCTTGCACGGTGCGGGCGCGGTCAGCGGCGGAAATGCCAGTAGTGACGCCCGTGGTGGCTTCAATCGATACGGTGAACTTGGTGCCGAAACCCGAGCCATTGCGCGGCGCCATCAAGGGCAGCTTGAGCAATTCGCAGCGTTCACGGCTCATGGGCATGCAGATCAGCCCCCGGGCGTGCTTGGCCATGAAGTTGATGTGCTCGGGCTTGCACGCTTCGGCGGCCATGATGATATCGCCTTCGTTCTCGCGATCTTCGTCATCCATAAGGATGACCATCTTGCCTTGGCGGATGTCTTCAACCAGTTCTTCGATGCTATTGAGCGCCACGCGGCACCCCCTTGGTCAGGATTTCAGGTAGCCGTTAGCGGCCAGAAAACTTTCGGTGATGTTGCCTGATGCAGGCTCTGCGGCCTTTTCGCCCAGCAACAGGCGCTCCAGGTAACGGGCAAGCAAGTCCACTTCCAGGTTCACCCGGCGACCCGGCTGGTACGAGGCCATGATGGTTTCGCTGAGGGTGTGGGGAATGATGGTCAGTTCAAATTCAGCGCCATTCACGGCGTTCACGGTCAGGCTGGTGCCATCGACGGTGATCGAGCCTTTGTGGGCGATGTACTTGGCCAGCTCTTTTGGCGCGCGGATACGGAATTCCACGGCGCGGGCGTTTTCGCTGCGGGCCACCACTTCGCCGACACCGTCGACGTGGCCGCTGACCAGGTGACCGCCCAGGCGTGTGGTGGGCGTCAGGGCTTTTTCCAGGTTGACCGGGCTGCCGGCCGCAAGATCGTTCATCGCGGTGCAGTCCAGGGTTTCCCGGCTGACATCGGCAGCAAAGCCGTTGCCCGGCAGCTCGATGACGGTCAGGCACACGCCGCTGACGGCGATGCTGTCGCCCAGCTTGACGTCGCCGAGGTCCAGCTTGCCGGTTTCAACCAGCAGGCGGACATCCCCGCCTTTGGGGGTCATTGCACGGATGCTGCCGATGGATTCGATAATGCCGGTGAACATTTCGTTCTCCTGAAAACGAGGGGGCTGACGCTCAAGCGCAGGCCGGGAATTATACGCTCACTGCTGGGACGGGGATGGCAGTGACTCGCCAGTCGTCGCCCACAGCGCGCATTTCGGTGATCTTGAGTTGGGGAGCATCGGCCAACTTATCAAGCGGCCAGTCCAGCAACGGGCGGGCAGCGGAGCCGAGGAACTTGCCGGCGATGAATATCACGTATTCATCCACCAGGCCTTGTTGGGCAAACGCGCCGGCCAGGCTTGGGCCGGCTTCCACCAACACATCGTTGACGCCACGGGCGGCCAGGGCGACCAATGCCGAGCGCAGGTCAACCTGCCCCTCCACACCTGGAACCACAAGGCACTCAGGCCCGCGGGGGAACTGGTTCTCCGGAGTCACGCAGGTGATGACCAATGCCGGGCCGGCCTTGAAGAACGGTGCGTTGAGCGGCACCCGCAGGCGGCCATCGATCAGCACGCGCAACGGCGGGCGCGACATGGCCAGGGCGGTGGTTGCGTCGTCCAGGCCCAGTTCGGCGGCGCGTACGGTCAAGCGGGCACCGTCGGCCAGTACCGTGTCGGCACCGGTCAGCACCACGCTGGCCTCGGCACGCAAGCGTTGCACCGCAGCACGGGCGGCGGGGCCGGTGATCCATTGGCTTTCGCCGCTGGCCATCGCCGTGCGGCCGTCCAGGCTCATCGCCAGCTTGACCCGCACAAACGGCAGACCGTGCTCCATGCGCTTGAGGAAGCCGGGGTTAAGCGCCCGCGCTTCGGTTTCCAGCACACCGCTGCGCACCTCGATACCCGCCTGGGCCAGGCGCTGCATACCTCGGCCAGCCACTTCGGGGTTCGGGTCCTGCATGCCAGCCACCACCCGCGCGACGCCGGCGGTCACCAGCGCATCGGCACAGGGCGGCGTACGGCCATGATGACTGCACGGTTCAAGGGTCACGTACACTGTCGCGCCACGGGCCTTGTCGCCAGCGGCGCGCAGGGCATTGGGCTCGGCATGGGGCTCGCCGGTGCGCTCATGCCAGCCTTCGCCGACAATCTGCCCGTCACGCACTATCACGCAGCCGACCCGCGGGTTGGGGTGGGTGGTGTACAGGCCCTTGCGCGCCAATTCGAGGGCGCGGGCCATGTAGTGGGCGTCAAGCACAGCCTGTTCAGATGTCATTGTTTGGAGGGCTCACGGGCCAGGCGGTCGATCTCTTCGCGGAACTCATTGAGGTCCTGGAAGCGTCGATACACCGAGGCAAAACGGATATAGGCGACTTCGTCGAGCTTTTGCAGCTCGCCCATCACCAACTCGCCGACCACCAGGCTCTTGACCTCGCGCTCGCCGGTCGCCCGCAGCTTGTGCTTGATATGCACCAGCGCCGCTTCCAGGCGCTCGACACTCACCGGGCGTTTTTCCAGGGCGCGCTGCATACCGGCGCGCAGTTTTTCTTCGTCGAAAGGCTGGCGGCTGCCGTCGGACTTGATCAGACGCGGCAACACCAGTTCGGCGGTTTCGAAGGTGGTGAAACGTTCACCACAGGCCAGGCATTCGCGCCGGCGACGCACTTGGTCGCCCTCGGCGACCAGACGCGAGTCGATGACCTTGGTGTCGTTGGCACCGCAGAAGGGACAGTGCATGGTTGGCAGGCAACAAAAAATGGGAGGGCCATGGTAGCGCATCCCTGTGGCAAGACAAGCCATAGCCTTTACGGTATATAGGCAGGCTTATATGTTTGATATTTTTTAAGCCACGGATTTTGTCCTTTCTGGAGCCGTACATGCAGTTACGACCACTCGTTCTACTCAGCCTGTTCAGTTTTCTGGTCGCCTGCAGCAGCGAAGCCCCCAAGCCGGCCGCGCCTCAACCGACACCCGCGCAAGAGAAGAAAGTCCCGGGCATTGAAGACCTCGGCCCCCTGCCCGCCTATCAGCGCGAAATCAGCGGCAGCCTGACCAACGTGCCCGCCGGTGCCGAAGTCGAGATGGCGCTCTTGGTGATCGACGAGCGTTCGCGCCCGCAGCAACTGCTCGCCAGCAGCGTACTGAGCGGCAACGGCAAGCCTTTGGCCTTCCGCCTGCGCTTCAACCCTGAAGCCTTCCCGGCCGGTGCCCGCGTGGAATTGCGCGGTCGCGCCAGCCAGTCCGGCCAGTTGATCCTGCATCTACCCGCCGTGCGCGTCACCCAGGCGATCACCCAGAGCACCGGCCCCTTGCAACTCGTCAAGGCACCATGACACCACCGCTGCACCTGCAGCGTGCCTTGAGCGAACTGATCGGCGACGCGCAATTAGTGCCCTGCCCACTGCCGGGCACCGAATTGTCGCTGTGGCTGCTCGACGCCGACAACATGGACCGCGCCTTCAGCCAGGAAGAAACCCGGCGCATCCTGCATGAGCCGCCCTACTGGAGCTTTTGCTGGGCCAGCGGCCTGGCGTTGGCCCGCTACCTGGCGGCGCATCCCGAGTGGGTCGCCGGCAAACGCGTGCTGGATTTCGGCGCAGGTTCGGGAGTAGCCGGGATCGCCGCCGTCAAGGCTGGGGCCTTGGAGGTGGTGGCCTGCGACCTGGACCCACTGGCCTTGGCCGCTTGCCGTGCGAATGCCGAGCTCAACCAGGTGTCACTGAGTTATTCGGCAGACTTTTTTGCCGAAGCCGACCGCTTCGACCTGATCCTGGTGGCCGACGTGCTCTACGACCGCGCCAACCTGCCGTTGCTGGATCAGTTCCTCACCCGCGGCCGCGAAGCGCTGGTGGCGGATTCGCGGGTACGGGACTTCCAGCATCCGGATTACCAGCGGCTGGAGATCCTCGAAGCCTTGACCCTGCCGGACCTGGCCGAGCCTTGGGAGTTTCGCAAGGTGAGCCTGTACCATTCGCGGCGCGCTTGAGGCCATCGCGGGCAAGCCCGCTCCCACAGGGGAATGCATTTCAAGGTGAGAGCTGGTTTGCCTGCGATAGCGGTCTTGAATCCAGGATGCTTTCAGCCAACCTCGCCAGCCCTTATAGTTGCCCCCATTCCCGCTTTATTCGAGACGCCCCATGAGTGAGCCCACGCCGTACATCTTCGACGTCACCACCGCCAACTTCGACCAGGCCGTTATCCAGAACTCCTTTGAAAAGCCCGTATTGGTCGATTTCTGGGCCGAGTGGTGCGCCCCCTGCAAAGCACTGATGCCAATGCTGGCGAAGATTGCCGAGAGTTATCAGGGTGAGTTGCTGCTGGCCAAGATCGACTGCGAAGCCGAACAGGACATCGTGGCGCGTTTTGGCATTCAAAGCCTGCCGACGGTGGTGCTGTTCAAGGATGGCCAACCGGTGGACGGTTTTGCCGGTGCACAGCCGGAGTCGGCAGTGCGGGCGATGCTGGAGCCCCATGTGCAAATGCCACCGCCGGCTGCGGCGGATCCGTTGGAGCAGGCTCAGGCGCTGTTCAGCGAAGGGCGTATCAGCGAGGCCGAAGCGTTGCTGGTGCAATTGTTGGGCGAGGACAATACCAACGCCGCCGCTCTGATCCTGTATGCACGCTGCCTGGCCGAACGCGGTGAATTGGGTGAAGCCCAGGCCGTGCTCGACGCGGTCAAGAGCGACGACCACAAGGCCGCCCTGGCCGGGGCCAAGGCGCAAATCACCTTCCTTGGCCAGGCTGCGGATTTGCCGGACGCTGCCGAGCTGAAAAGCCGCCTGGCGCAAAACCCGCAGGATGACGAAGCGGCCTATCAGTTGGCGATCCAGCAACTGGCGCGCCAGCAATACGACGCGGCACTGGAAGGTTTGCTCAAGTTGTTTATCCGCAACCGCAGCTACAGCGAAGGCCTGCCCCACAAGACCTTGCTGCAGGTGTTCGAATTGCTGGGCAATGATCACCCGCTGGTCACGGTGTACCGCCGCAAGTTGTTTGCCGCGTTGTATTAACCCAACCTTGTAGGAGCGAGCTTGCTCGCGAAAAACGACAACGATAACGCGGGCATCCTGAATGAACGCGGAGCCTGAGGTTTTTTCGCGAGCGAGCTCGCTCCTACAAAGGGCCAATCCATGTGTAGAGCGGTGTGTCGCCGCCGCTGGCCACCTTCACGTTCGCGCTGTGGCGCAGACGCACCAACAGGCGCTTGCCCGCCCCGGCATCGCCAGCCAAGCCTTCGAGTTGGTCGAGCAATTCCAGGCCATTGAGTTGCCCGGCCTTGCGTAGCAAATCCTGGGCGTTCTGCCACAGGTCTTCGTTCTGTTTGACCGGCGCCGCAGCCGGTGCGCTGGGCGTTGGAGCGGCCTGCAGTTGAGCGCCTAATCGCGCCCAATCGCCGTCGTCCAGCTCCAGGGTCAAGTCCACCGGCAACTCACCGATGGTTCCACGAATTCGCAACATCGTCCTTACTCCTGCATTTTTCTGACGGGCATGCTCCCATGCAGCTTGCGCAACACCAAGCGGGCGGTCAAACTCTCGGATCAATTGTTATAAGATCACATAACAAAACTTTCATCCTGGAGCCCTCTCATGCGCCGTTTGCTGCTTGCTTTGCCGTTTGCCCTGCTGCCACTGGCTGTCGCTCATGCTCACGAAGACCACGACCACGAGCACGGCAGCCTCGGCGCCCATGAACATGGCGTCGGGCGCCTGAATGCCGTACTGGACGGCCAGGCCCTGGAGCTGGAACTGGACAGCCCGGCCATGAACCTGGTGGGTTTCGAACATGCCGCCACCAGCGCCGCCGACAAAGCCAAGGTCGCCGCCGTACGCAAGCAGTTGGAAAATCCATCGGCACTGTTCAACCTGCCCAAGGCCGCAGGTTGCGTGGTCAGCAGCCAGGAACTCAACAGCCCGTTGTTCGGTGACAAACCAGAAGCCGAGCATGACGACGATGACCACGCCACCGATGGCAAGGGCGCAGCCGCCCACAAGCATGATCACGACCACAGTGAAATCCACGCCCATTACCAGTTCACCTGCGCCACGCCGGCGGCCCTGGGCAACCTGGACTTGAGCCAAGTGTTCAAGACCTTCCCCGCCACGCAGAAAATTCAGGTACAACTGATCGGCCCTAGCGGTCAGCAAGGTGTTGAAGCGACGGCCACCGCCGCCACCCTGAAGTTCTGACTTGAAAGCACAGTCCCTGTGGGAGCTGGCTTGCCTGCGATACAGGCGATGCGGTGCAGCAGGCACACCGTAGCGATGCCATCGCGGGCAAGCCAGCTCCCACAGTGGATCGGCGCCATTTTCGACTACCAGGCGACACTGACTTCCCATGACTCAAGCGTTAATCGAACTGTCCGACCTGGGCTTCAACTGGCCCGGTCATCCGCAGTTGCTGGACATTCCCGCGTTCCGCCTGGAACCCGGGGAAACCCTGTTCCTCAAGGGCCCGAGCGGCAGTGGCAAGACCACTCTGCTCGGGCTGTTGGGAGGCGTGCAGAAATCCAGCCAGGGCAGCATCCGCCTGCTCGGCCAGGAGTTGACCGAACTCTCGGCCGGTGCTCGTGACCGTTTCCGTGTGGACCACACCGGCTATATCTTCCAGCAGTTCAACCTGCTGCCGTTTCTGTCGGTGCGCGAGAACGTCGAGCTGCCTTGCCACTTTTCCAAGCTGCGCGCGCAACGGGCCAAACAGCGCCACGGCAGTGTCGACCAGGCCGCGGCGACCTTGCTCGCACATTTGGGTTTGAAGGACCAGAGCCTGCTGGAACGCCGTGCCGATTCGCTGTCCATCGGCCAGCAACAACGGGTGGCCGCTGCCCGAGCGCTGATCGGACAACCGGAACTGGTGATTGCCGACGAACCCACCTCGGCCCTGGACTACGACGCCCGCGAAGCCTTCCTGCAGTTGCTGTTCGCAGAATGCCGCGAAGCGGGCGCCAGCCTGTTGTTTGTCAGCCATGACCAGAGCCTGGCGTCGCTGTTCGACCGCAACCTGTCGCTGGCCGAACTCAATCGCGCCGCCATGCCCGCAGAGGTTTGAGATGTATCTGTTCCGTCTAGCCATGGCCAGCCTGGCTAACCGCCGCTTTACCGCGATCCTCACCGCGTTTGCCATCGCGCTTTCCGTCTGCTTGCTGCTCGCGGTGGAGCGTGTGCGCGTCGAGGCGCGCAACAGTTTCGCCAGCACCATCAGCGGCACCGACCTGATCGTCGGCGCTCGTTCCGGCTCGGTCAACCTGCTGCTGTATTCGGTGTTCCGCATTGGCAACGCCACCAACAACATCCGTTGGGACAGCTACGAGCACTTCGCCGCCAACCCTCAAGTGAAATGGGCGATCCCGATCTCCCTCGGCGACTCCCATCGCGGCTACCGGGTGATGGGCACCAACGAATCCTACTTCGAGCACTACCAGTACGGGCGCAAGCAAAACCTCGCGCTGGCCAGCGGCCGCGCCTTCGCCACCGACCCGTTCGAGGTGGTGCTCGGCGCCGAAGTGGCCGACGCGCTGCATTACAAACTCGGCGACAAGCTGGTGCTGGCCCACGGCGTGGCGGTGGTCAGCCTGGTCAAGCATGACGACAAGCCGTTCACGGTGGTCGGCATTCTCAAGCGCACCGGCACGCCGGTGGACCGCACGCTGCATATCAGCCTCGGCGGCATGGAAGCGATCCATATCGACTGGCACAACGGCGTGCCGGCTCAGGGCAAAGGCCGCATCAGTGCCGACCAGGCGCGCAATATGGACCTGACGCCGCAGGCCATTACCGCGTTCATGCTCGGCCTGAACAACAAGATTTCCACCTTTGCCTTGCAACGGGAGATCAATGAATTCCGTGGCGAGCCAATGCTGGCGATCCTGCCCGGTGTCGCGCTGCAAGAACTCTGGAGCATGATGGGCACTGCCGAAAAAGCCTTGTTTGTGATCTCGCTGTTCGTGGTGCTGACCGGCTTGATCGGCATGCTCACCGCGATTCTCACCAGCCTTAACGAGCGTCGCCGCGAGATGGCGATCCTGCGGTCGGTGGGCGCGCGTCCTTGGCACATCGCAACGCTGCTGATCTTCGAAGCCTTCGCCTTGGCCTTGTCTGGCGTGGTGGCGGGCCTGGGGTTGCTGTACCTGTGCATCGCCGCCTCGCGGGGTTATTTGCAGGCCAACTACGGTCTGGACCTGCCGATGTCGTGGCCGAGCGAATATGAATGGACGTTGCTCGCCGGTATCCTGGCAGCCGCCCTGTTGATGGGCAGCGTGCCCGCGTGGCGCGCCTACCGCCAATCTTTGGCCGATGGCCTGTCCATCCGTTTATGAGGAAGGCTTCGATGCGTCGTGCCCTGTTTGCCCTGTTGTTGTTGATAGCCGTGCCTGCCTGGGCGCAGGAACAGCCCAAGGATCTGTCCTGGCAGGAGATGATCCCACCGGATGCGCCACCTGAAGTGCCCAATATGAAGCCGCTGCACGACCTGTCGAACATGGCCGATGCCTTGTCCGTCGAAGCCGCGCCGGCGGCCAAGCAGGACATGCCTAACGCGCCAGTGGTACAGAGCCTGGACGGCCAGCACATTCGCCTGCCGGGGTATATCGTGCCTCTGGAAGTCAGCGAAGAAGGCCGCACCACGGAGTTTCTGCTGGTGCCGTATTTCGGCGCATGCATACACGTGCCCCCACCGCCATCGAACCAGATCGTGCATGTTAAAAGTGAAGTCGGGGTGAAGCTCGATGAGCTGTATCAACCGTACTGGATCGAGGGTGCGATGCAGGTCAAGCCATCGTCCAGCGAGTTGGCGGACGCTGGCTACCAGATGGATGCACAGAAGATTTACATGTACGAGCTTGAGGAATAACTCCACACACCGAAGCTCCCACAGGTTTAGATCAGTGGCGCAAGTGACTGATCACCCTTTCATTGAGCTGAGTCAAAAGACCGTACGGAACGATCTTTACCATTGGACGTACAACTTTTAAACGTCCTTTGGAGCTCCCATGAACAAGTCTCTGCTCGGCGCGTCCCTCTTCGCGCTCGCCCTCGTCGCCCCCGTCGCTCACGCTCACCAGGCGGGCGATATTCTGGTTCGCGCCGGTGCAATTACCGTGAACCCGAAGGCCGACAGCAGCAGCGTCAAGGTTGACCAGGGCCCATTGGCCGGCACCAATCTGGGCGGCAAGGCGACCATGAGCAGCGACACCCAACTGGGCTTGAACTTCGCCTACATGATCACCGACCACGTCGGCATCGAATTGCTCGCGGCCACACCGTTCGAGCATGACGTGAAGATCAAGAACACCGCCCTGGGCGCCGCCAATGGCAAGCTCGGCACGCTGAAGCACCTGCCGCCGACCTTGAGCGTCGTGTACTACCCGCTGGACCACAAATCCGCGTTCCAACCGTATGTGGGCGCCGGTATCAACTACACCTGGATCTACGACGAGCACGTGGGCAGCCGCGCCGAACAGGCTGGTTTCAGCAACTTCAAGGCCGAGAACTCCTGGGGCTGGGCTGCACAGATCGGCGCCGACTACATGATCAACGACAAGTGGATGATCAACGCCCAGGCGCGCTATATCGACATCAGCACCAAGGCGACTGTGGATAACAACGCGCTGGGCCAGGGCACTCGGGCCAAGGTCAATGTGGATGTAGACCCGATGGTTTACATGGTGGGTATCGGCTACAAGTTCTGAGTTCGGTTTAAGCCACACCGCATAACCCATGTGGGAGGGGGCTTATGTGGGAGCCGGGCTTGCCCGCGATGCAGACACCACGGTGTATCAGTGATACCCAGGTGATGCTATCGCAGGCAAGCCAGCTCCCACATAAGTCCCCTCCCACATTTTGGTTTTGAGGGTGTCAGCTATGGCGGTAGAAGCGATCCAGAAGCGCCGGCAAGCCTGCCCGCCATGCCCTGGGCTTGATGCCGAAGGTGTGGAGGATTTTCTTGCAGGCCAACACCGCATGCTGCGGTTCATCCGCCGCATCCGGCCGCGCTGCGTGAGCCTGGGCGGTGGGGGACTCGATGGCCAGCGGATGGAAGTTGCGCGCTTCAGTCAGAATCGCCTGCCCCAGCGCCAACGGGGTAGTCGCCTCGTGGCCGGCGTAGTGGTAGGTGCCCCATAGCGGCGCAGCGCAATCGAGTTGCTTGAGCACCGAGATGATCACCCGCGCCGCATCGTCCACCGGCGTCGGGTTGCCCCGGCGGTCGTCGGCCATCAGTAGCTCGTCGGCGTTCTCGGCCCGGGCCAGGAAGCGCCCGAGCGTGCCGTCGACGCTGTCATCGAGCAACCAGCCAAACCGCAGCAGCACATGCTGCGGGCACGTAGCGCGCACGCTTTGTTCGATACGCCACAACGCCTGGCCGCGCAGGCCCAGGGGCACCGGCTCGTCTTTCTCGCTGTAGGCCGTGGCGCGGGAGCCATCGAATACGCGGTAGCTGGACGGTTGCAGCAGGGTGATGCTGTGATGCTGGCACAGCTCGGCCAGGCGTTCGATGGCAAACTCCTGGGCGGCCAAGCGGGTTTCGCTCACGGCTTCGGCCTGGAACCAGTCGAAATAGTAGGCGAGGTTGATCAAGGCATCGGGACGGGTGTCGTCGAGCAATTGGGTGAGGCTTGCGGCATCCCAGCCGTCTTGGGGCGGTTTGGGGGCGAGGAAACCGATGTCTTCCTCCGCACCGAGGCGAATCAGCGCCTGCCCGAGGGCATTCCCGCCGCCCAGTAACATAAGGCGCATTCGCATAGATTGAGCAGGCCCGGTCTGTTTGGAACGATGGTTATTATCGACAGGCATGTGCGCCTTGCCGTAGGTAGTTGCCAGAATCGTTGCATTTTGCGGGTTTGTAGCGCAACCGTCACGGATAAAGTGCGGGGTTGCAACTTGGCCCCGCCGGTTGCATATAGGGTGAATGAACCTTCCCGAATCAACGGACAAGGGTTTGCACGGCTTTCACCCCGCCGTCAGCACTTGGTTCCGTAGTACCTTTCCTTCGGTGACCAACGCCCAGGCCCAGGCGTGGCCGTTGATCCGCCAGCGCCGCTCGACGCTGATCGCCGCGCCCACCGGCTCCGGCAAGACGCTGACGGCCTTTCTGGCGGTGCTGGACGACCTGGTGCACCAAGGCCTGGCCAACGGCGGCGAACTGCCGGACCAAACCCTGGTGGTGTATGTGTCGCCGCTCAAGGCGCTATCCAACGATATCCAGATCAACCTGCAAAACCCGCTGGCCGGCATTACCGAACATCTAGAGAAGCGGGGGCTGCCGCCGCTGGTAATCCGCACCGCTGTGCGCACCGGCGACACCCCGCAAAAAGACCGCGCCCAGATGCGCAAACGCGCACCGCATATCCTGGTAACCACTCCTGAATCGCTCTACGTGCTGCTTGGCTCGGATTCCGGCCGGCACATGCTCGCCAGCACACGTACGGTGATCGTCGATGAGATCCACGCCATCGCCGCTGGCAAGCGCGGCAGCCACTTGGCCTTGAGCCTGGAGCGCCTGCAAGGGCTGTGTGCCGAGCCATTGACCCGTATCGGCTTGTCGGCCACGCAAAAACCCATCGAAGCCGTCGCACGCTTTTTAGTTGGCACCGAACGTGATTGCGCCATTGTGGATATCGGCCACGCCCGCCCCCGTGACCTGGCGATCGAAGTGCCGCTGGTGCCGCTCTCGGCGGTGATGGCCAACGACGTGTGGGAGTTGGTCTACGATCGCCTCGCGCAATTGGCCCGTGAACACCGCACCACCCTGGTATTCGTCAACACCCGACGCCTGGCCGAACGCCTGGCCCGGCACTTGAGCGAGCGCCTGGGCAAGACCGCCGTGGCCGCTCACCACGGCAGTCTGGCCAAGGAGATGCGCCTGGATGCCGAACAGCGCCTCAAGGCCGGCGAACTGCAAGTGTTGATCGCCACGGCGTCCCTGGAGCTGGGGATTGATATCGGCGAAGTGGACCTGGTGTGCCAGATCGGCTCACCCGGTTCCATCAACGGCTTCCTGCAACGGGTCGGCCGTTCCGGGCACCAGGTCGGTGGCACGCCCAAGGGGCGCCTGTTTGCCACCACCCGCGACGACCTGATCGAGTGCGCCGCGCTGCTCGACTGCGTGCGCCGTGGCGAGCTGGATACCTTGCATATTCCGGTGGCACCGCTCGATGTACTGGCCCAGCAGATCATCGCCGAGGTCAGCGCCCAGGAATGGCCGGAACAGGCGCTGCTGGCGCTTATCCACCGCGCCGCGCCTTACGCCGAACTGGATGAACGCCACTACCAGGCCCTTTTGCAGATGCTCAGCGAGGGCTACAACGGCCGCCAGGGCATGCGCAGCGCCTACCTGCACCGCGACGCCGTGGCCCACACCCTGCGCGGCCGCCGTGGCGCCAGGCTCACGGCGGTAACCAGCGGCGGCACGATACCCGACAACGCCGACTACAGCGTGTTGCTGGAGCCGCAAAGCCTGAATATCGGCAGCGTCAACGAAGACTTTGCGGTGGAAAGCATCGCCGGGGATATCTTCCAGCTCGGCAATACCTCCTATCGCATCCTGCGTGTCGAAGCCGGCAAGGTGCGGGTCGAAGACGCCCAGGGCCAACCCCCGACCATTCCGTTCTGGTTGGGTGAAGCGCCCGGGCGCAGCAACGAGTTATCGGTGGCCGTGGCCCGCTTGCAAGGGCAATTGGACAGCTTGCTCGGCGCCACGCCCGGCGACCTGCAACCGGCCCTCGACTGGCTTACCGGCACCCTGGGCCTCAACGTCGCCAGCGCCGACCAACTGTTGGACTACCTCGCCCGGTCACGCCAGGCCCTGAGCGCCTTGCCGTCCCAGGACACATTGATCATGGAACGGTTTTTCGATGCGTCCGGCGGCACCCAACTGATCATCCATACGCCGTTTGGCAGCCGCATCAACCGCGCCTGGGGCCTGGCCTTGCGCAAGCGCTTTTGCCGTACCTTCAATTTCGAGCTGCAAGCGGCGGCCAGTGAAAATGCCATCGTGCTGTCGTTGTCCACCAGTCACAGCTTCGCGCTGGACGAGGTGTGGCGTTACCTCAACAGCAACAGTGCCGAGCACATCCTGATCCAGGCCGTGCTGGATGCGCCACTGTTCGGTGTGCGCTGGCGCTGGAATGCCGGCGTGGCCCTGGCGCTGCCGCGTTATACCGGCGGGCGCAAGGTGGCGCCGCAGATCCAGCGCATGAAGAGCGAAGACCTGATCGCCAGCGTATTTCCCGACCAGATCGCCTGCCTGGAAAACCTCTCCGGCGAACGCGAAATCCCCAACCACCCGCTGGTGGAGCAAACCCTCGACGACTGCCTGCACGAGGCTATGGACAGCGACGCCTGGCTGGCGCTGCTGCGGCGCATGGAACGCGGCGACGTGCGGTTGATCAGCCGCGACCTGCCCGCGCCCTCGCCCATGGCCGCAGAAATCCTCAGCGCTAAACCCTATACCTTCCTCGACGACGCCCCCCTGGAAGAGCGCCGCACCCAGGCCGTGCTCAACCGACGCTGGAGCGACCCGCAGAGCACCGACGACTTGGGCGCCCTGGATGCCGACGCCATCGCGGGTGTACGCGAAGAAGCCTGGCCGGCGCCCAATGGCCTGGATGAAATGCATGAAGCGTTGATGAGCCTGGCGTGCATCGCAGCGGGCGAAGTTACGCCGCAATGGGCCCAATGGTTGCAGGCCTTGCGCAAGGCCGGGCGGGCCTATCAGTTGCCCAATGGAATGTGGGGCGCCGTAGAGCGCTTGAATTGTTTGCAGGCGCTGTATCCCAACGATCTGCCGTTGCTGCCGGGGTTCGATGAGCCCTGGTCCTTTGATGAAGCGCTGGTGGAAGTGCTACGTGCGCGCCTCAGTGGTTTTGGCCCACTGACCCTGGTCGAGATCGCAGCGCCCCTGGCATTACCGGTGGTGGCGCTTACCCAGGCCCTGGCACGCCTGGAACAAGAAGGCTACGTGCTGCGCGGTCACTTCAGCCCCGGCGTGGGTGAAGAACAATGGTGCGAACGTCATTTGCTGGCGCGCATTCATCGCTACACGGTCAAGCGCCTGCGCCGGGAAATCGAGCCGGTGGCATTGCAGGATTTCATGCGCTTTCTGTTCGATTGGCAACACCTGTCCCACAGCACCCGCGGCCAGGGCAGCGCCGTGTTGCCGCAAATCGTCGGCCAGTTCGAAGGCTATGCCGCCGCCACGTCAGCCTGGGACACAGACCTGCTCAGCGCCCGCATCAAGGATTACTCATCGACCTGGCTCGATGACCTGTGCCGCAGCGGCAAGCTGGTCTGGACGCGCCTGAGCAACAAGGCCGGCGCCATGGCATTGCGCAGCACCCCCGTGGTTTTGCTCCCCCGTAGCCAGGTAGCGTTGTGGAGCGGACTGACCGAGCCTACCGACAGCACCACGTTGTCGCCCAAGACGCAGAAGGTCCACCTGGCCCTGCGCGAGCATGGCGCGCTGTTTTTCGATGAACTGGTACACGAGGCCCATTTGCTGCCCAGCGAGTTGGAGACAGCCTTGCAGGAATTGGTAGGCGCCGGCTTGGTGAATGCTGACAGCTTCGCCGGCCTGCGCGCCTTGACCACCCCCGCGAGCAAACGCCAGGCGCGCAGCAGTCGACGTGGGCGCGGGGCGTTTGTCGGCGGTATGGACGACGCCGGGCGTTGGGCCTTGGTTCGCCGCTCGGCGACCGCCGCCGGCGCGCATACGGCCGAGACCCTGGAGCATGTGGCGATGACCCTGCTGCGCCGCTATGGCGTGGTGTTCTGGCGGCTGCTGGAGCGCGAGGCGGATTGGTTACCGAGTTGGCGCGAGTTGCTGCGCACCTTCCATCGGTTGGAGGCGCGAGGCGAGATCCGTGGCGGGCGGTTTGTCAGTGGGTTGGCGGGAGAGCAGTTTGCATTGCCGGAGGCGATACCGTTGCTGCGCGAGGTGCGGCGGCGGCCCCATGATGGGAGTTTAATTGCGGTGTGTGGGGCGGATCCGTTGAATCTTGTCGGCACGCTGTTACCGGGAGCCAAGGTGCCAGCGGTAAGCGGTAATCGGGTTGTGTACCGTGATGGGGTGCCGGCGGCGGTGATGGTAGGGGGCAAGCAGCAGGTTTTGTTGGAGGTGGATCAGCAAGCGGTGCAGGAGAAGTTGATCAGGCGCTGACCTTGAGGGCCTCATGATTGAGACCTGGGCTGCTCCGTCAACACCACCGCATCCTGCTCATGCTCCTGCGCCACACGCTTAGGCAACAACACCTGCTGTGGATAAGTTTGCGCAAAATGCACCTCATCACAGTTATCCACAAGCTTTTTCAAGCGCTGATTAAACGCACGGCTGACAGCGTATTGGCCACCCGAAACCGTGCGGAACTGCGCCGTGAGCACCACGCCATTGAGGTCCATCTTGTCCACCCCGAACACTTCCAACGGCCCTTGCAGGTTGTACTTGAGGAACACGTCGTCGCGGATCGATTGGCCGGCCTCGCGGATTAGCTCCACGGCCCTGTCCACGTCAGTGTCGTAGGTGAACTGCACCGAGAAGAAGGCATAGGCAAATTGACGGGACTGGTTGGTGACCGCCTTGATCTGCCCGAACGGCACCGAATGCACAAACCCCTTGCCGTCACGCAGGCGCAGGGTGCGGATGGTCAGGCCCTCCACGGTGCCAGCGTGACCAGAGTCGAGCACCACCCAATCGCCGATGGACAGGGTGTCTTCGATAATGATGAACAGGCCAGTAATCACGTCCTGCACCAGTTGCTGGGAACCGAAACCGATCGCCAGTCCCACCACCCCGGCGCCCGCCAGCAACGGCGCGACATTGATGCCCAGATTGGCCATGGTGGTGATCGCGCAGATCACCACCAGGATGATCTTCACTGCATTGCGCAGCAGCGGCAGGATGGTTTTGACCCGGGTACTGGGCTGGCGACTGGAGCGTTTATTCACCGGTGGTTTGAGGGCTTCCTGGATCGCGGTGTCGAGCACCACCCAGAACAGCCAGGTCACCAACAGGATCAGGCCGATGCTGCTGAGGGAGTCACTGATGGCCCGCCCCACCGAGTTGCGCTGGGCGAATTCGAACAGCGAAACACCCCAGATACGCCCGAGTATCTCGATAAACGCGATGGCCATGACGATACGCAAAATTGCGTGCAGCAAACTCAGGAAGCGTTCCTTGTAGGCACTGCTGCGCTGGATCGATACCTGGCTGCGGGACTTGAACAGGTGTTGCAGCACGGTGCTGAGAAACACCGTGCCGATCAGTAACAAGGTGGTGAGCAACGCGCAGCGCAGGGCCTCTTGGTTGTCGTCACCGGCGCCAATCAGGTTGACCACCGACACCAGCACCATCAACAGAATCGGCCAGTACCAGAGCCCGGAAAACACCCGCAGCGACTGTTGCAATGCTGGATGTTTGAGACGCTGGGCCAACGGCCGATTGCGGATCAAATGGGCCACCGGCCGCCGCAGGCGTACCACCAGCACGCCAAAGATGACCGCGGCAAACAGGCCGGTAAACACGGCGATGCTGCTGGTGATATTGCCGCCCAACTGACGAGCGATTTGCGGGCTGGTCAGCGCATCGCTGAGGGCCGCGAGAAAGCCGATCAGGAACAGCGGCTTGGGGCAATAGTCACGGATGATCTGCACGGCAGGCCGCTTGTGCCCGACGTTGAACATGACAATGACGCACAGCAACAGCGAGGTGGAAAAGATGCCACTGCTGGTGGCGTAGGCAAAACACAGTGCCAGGGCTCGGCCGACAGACGCAGGTAAAAAGTGACTGACATAAAGGGTCAGCGGCAGGCAGATCAGCGCTGGAATCGTGTAGGGAACTACATAGCCCAGCAAGCCTTGCAGCCGTTGGCGCCGCGCGAGGAATGGGCGGCGGCTCGAGCGTTGCACAACCAGGCGCCCAAGTATCGTCAAGACCGCAAAGGCACCGACCCACACCCCAGACAACAGCAGGAAATCGCCCGCCACGCTCCACGGCGAGCGTGCGGCTGTCTGGTCTACCAGGCGCCCTACTTCGTCCGCGGCGCGATCAGCACGCAGGCGCCAGGCGTCGATGAGGTTCTGGTCGAGGTCGAGCTTGTTCTGCACGTCGTCGATGCTGGAACTGATGGCCCCGAGCAACCCGCCCTCCACCAGCAGCTCCGGCTTGGCCGGTGTGTCGGCAGCAGGCGCAGAGGCCGCGGCCTGCAATGCGCCATTGCCGCAGAGCAGCAGCGCGCCGAGCAGTAATGCAGTCTTTAAATTCAGCAAAACAGCGGGCTCCTTCAGCAGGGTGTGTAAGGAACTGACGAGCTGGGGCCTTTATCGTTCCCTGCATTTGCAATGCCCCTCCCGCATTTCACCCCTATTACCGCCTGTAGGAATGTGGAAACTTTCAGCCAAATAGCGCAGTCATCCCATAACGGAGGTCACCTCACCCACCATCCACGGGAGTAAACATGGCGGCGATTCACATCGGCATTTCCGGCTGGCGCTACACGCCCTGGCGCGGGGACTTTTACCCCGAAGGGCTGACCCAGAAACGCGAGTTGCAGTTTGCGTCACGCGCCGTCAACAGCATCGAAATCAACGGCTCGTTCTACGCGCTGCAGACCCCCAAGCGCTACGCCGAGTGGTATGCCGATACGCCCGAAGGTTTCCTGTTCAGTGTCAAGGCGCCCCGTTTCATCACGCATATCCTGCGCCTGCGGGACGTGCACAAGCCGATGGCGAATTTCTTCGCTTCCGGCGTGCTGGAACTCAAAGAAAAACTCGGCCCCATCCTCTGGCAGTTTCCGCCCAGCTTCAAATTCGACGCCACGCTGTTCGAAACCTTTTTGGCTGAATTACCTACCGATACCCAGCAGGCAGCCGCCCTCGCCCGCCAGCATGAGCCACGCCTGAACGGCAAGGCGAGCATGAAGGCCTATGCCAAGAAGCCTTTGCGCCATGCCGTGGAGATTCGCAACAAGACTTTTGCCGTGCCGGAGTTCATCCAACTGCTGGATAAGCACGGTGTGGCGCTGGTGGTCGCGGACACCGCCGGCAAGTGGCCGTACGTGGAAGACGTGACCGCCAACTTCATGTACCTGCGCTTGCACGGCGACAAGCAGTTATACGCCAGCGGTTATAGCGCCGAAGCGCTCCAGCGCTGGGGTGACCGCATTGAGCGCTGGGCCCAGGGCAAGCAACCTGCCGATGCACACCTCGTCGACCCGCACCACACACCCCGCAGGCGTAAACACCGTGACGTGTTCTGCTTTTTCGACAACGACATCAAAGTTCGCGCCCCCTTCGATGCACGCCAATTGCTGCAACGTTTCGGGCTGGACCAACACCTGCTCACCGAACCTGGCCGGCTGCCGGAACCAGGAGTATTGCCATGACGCATCCAGAGCTGATCCCCACCCCGCCGACCACCGCCATCACCCGTTTCACGGTGCTGACGGTTAATATCCACAAGGGTTTCACCGCACTGAATCGCCGTTTCATCTTGCCCGAGCTGCGTGAAGCGGTGCGCAGCGTGGGCGCAGACATGGTGTTCTTGCAGGAGATCCATGGCACTCACGAACGCCATCCCCAGCGCTACAGCGACTGGCCAAAAATGCCGCAGTATGAATTCCTGGCCGACAGCATTTGGCCGCAGTTTGCCTATGGGCGCAATGCGGTGTACCCCCATGGCGATCATGGCAATGCACTGCTGTCGAAATTCCAGATCATCCGCTACGACAACCTCGATATTTCGCAAAGCGGCCATGAAAACCGCGGCCTGCTGCATTGCGTGCTGCGTCTGCCGGGCAGCGGTCAGCAGGTGCACGCGATCTGCATCCACCTGGGCTTGCGCGAGGTGCATCGCCAACAACAATTGCGCTTGCTGGAACAACGTATCAGCGAGATACCCGCCGATGCGCCGTTGGTGGTCGCTGGCGATTTCAACGACTGGCGGCAAAAAGCCGACCTGAGCCAAAGCGGCCTGCAGGAAGTGTTCATGCACACCCTCGGCAAACCGGCGCGCACCTTCCCGGCACGCCTGCCGTTGCTGCCGCTGGACCGCATTTATGTGCGCAACCTGACGGTGCACAACCCTCGCGTGCTCACCACTCGCCCCTGGTCCCATTTATCAGACCATGTGCCGCTGTCGGTGGAGGTTGAGCTATGAACGTTGCGGTAGACCATATCGCCACAGACCAACCGCCAGATGACAGCAAGGCGCGAGATCTGGATTACGGCTGGCAGAGCGGCACCCAGGTGGTGTTGCTGGAGAACGGCGAGGCGTACTTTCCTGCCGTGTTCGAGGCATTGCGCAGCGCGGAGCGCGAGATCCTGCTGGAGACCTTCATCCTTTTTGAAGACAAGGTCGGCTTTGAGCTGCACAGCATCCTCATCGAGGCGGCCAAGCGTGGGGTAAAGGTGGTGGTCAGCCTCGACGGTTTTGGTTGCGGCGAGCTGAGCCCGGGCTTCCTGCGGGAGTTGGCCGAAGCCGGGGTGATGGTGCAAATGTTCGACCCGGCGCCCAAGACCTTCGGCATACGCACTAACTGGTTTCGCCGCCTGCACCGCAAGATTGTGGTGGTGGATGCCCGCGTGGCGTTTATCGGCGGGATCAATTTTTCTGCTGACCATTTGGCGGATTTCGGCCCCGAAGCCAAGCAGGATTACGCCGTGCAGGTGATCGGCCCGGCCGTGGCCGACCTGCACCATTTCGCCCTTGCCCAAAGTGGCCGCCAGGTGCGCAGCCGTCGCGGTTGGCGGCGGCGCCAGCAGCGGCCTTCACCCTGGACGAACGAGCCAGGCGACGGCCTGGTACGCCTGATCTACCGCGACAATATCCAGCATCGTGACGACATCGAAGACGCGTATATCCATGCGTTGAGCCAGGCCCGGCAGCGGGTGGTGATCGCCAACGCGTACTTCTTCCCCGGCTATCGCCTGCTTCGCGAGATCCGTAACGCGGCGCGCCGTGGCGTGCAGGTGCAATTGATCATGCAGGGCCAGCCCGACGTGCTGTTGGCAAAACTTGCCGCGCGCATGCTCTATGACTATCTGCTCAAGGATGGCGTGGTGATTCACGAATACTGCCAACGCCCACTGCACGGCAAGGTGGCGCTGGTGGATGACGAATGGAGCACCGTCGGTTCGAGCAACCTGGACCCACTCAGCCTGGCATTAAACCTGGAGGCCAATGTGCTGATTCGCGACCGGGCTTTCAATCAGCAGCTCTACGAACGCCTGGAAGCCCTCGCCCACAATCATTGCCAGACCATGCCGGAAAAGCGCAAGCCACGCCTGTGGCTCTGGCGCTTGACCGTGGGTTTCCTGGTGTTTCATGTGATGCGCCATTTCCCGGTACTGGCCAGTTGGTTGCCGGCCCACAAACCGCGTTTGAAGCCTTTTGAGACCACACCCCATGACGTCTGAAGCCCGCCCCCAAGCGCAAGCCTCTGGGTTCAAGCGCTGGAAGAAACCGCTGACGATTGCGTTCTTCGTGCTGCTGATCGTGTTGTTTACCCTGCTCGCCCGGCGCATCGACTGGAGCGAAGTGTTCCAGACCCTGAGCGAGTTCAAGCTACGCACATTGTTCATCGCCGGCGCGCTGACGCTGTGCAGTTTTATCGTCTATGCCTGCTTCGATTTGATCGGCCGCACCTACATTCGCCAGCCGTTGCGTTGGAAGCAGATATTACCGGTGGGCATCATCAGCTACGCGTTCAACCTCAACCTCAGCGCCTGGGTCGGCGGCATCGCCATGCGTTATCGGCTGTATTCACGCCTGGGCGTGAGCACCAGCAATATCGCCAAGATCCTCGGCCTGAGCCTGGCCACCAATTGGTTCGGCTATATGGCGTTGGCCGGGGTGGTATTCAGCAGCGGGTTGGTGACCCTGCCGCCAGGCTGGAAGCTCAGCAGCGGCGCCTTGCAAGGCGTCGGGGTGTTATTGGTGATCGCGAGCCTGGGCTACCTGGCGGCGTGCCGGTTTTCGAAAAAGCGTGCGTGGTCGATTCGCGGTATCGAGATCAACTTGCCGTCGTTGCGCATGGCCTGTTTGCAGTTGGCCCTGGGTGCGTTGAACTGGTCATTGATGGCCGCGGTGATCTTTACCTTGCTGCCGGCCAAACTGGATTACCCACTGGTGCTGGGCGTGCTGTTGATCAGCGCGATTGCCGGAGTGGTCACCCACATCCCCGCCGGGTTGGGGGTGTTGGAGGCGGTGTTCATTGCGCTGTTGCAACATGAGGCATCGCGGGGGAGTTTGCTGGCGGGGCTGATCGCGTATCGGGCGATTTACTTTATCTGCCCGTTGTTGATTGCACTGGTGATGTATTTGGGGGTGGAGGCCAAGGCCAAGGCGTTGCGGGTTAAGAAAACAGCCTGATGAGACGGTGGTGATTGTTGAATCGCTATCGCGGGCAAGCCCGGCTCCCACAGGGGAATGCATTCCAAGGTGGTGCCAGGCTTGCCCGCGATAGCGATCACAAGGGCAACGACTATCGGGCCTGAATGATGCTCAACCGCTCCCCCACCACCATCTCGGTAATCCAGTCCACCAGGATCGAGGTGTACGCCTGCTGCGACACCGGGTCGCTCAGGGAATGGTCGGCGCCGTCGATGATGCGGTGGGTCAGCGAATGGGTCTGCTGGCACGCTGCGCGGTAACTCATGATGGTGGCGTGGGGCACATGGTCGTCGGTTTCCGACTCGACAATCAGCACATCGCCGGTAAATTGCGCGCAGGCATGCAGGGCGCGGTTGGTTTCGGCGTGCACGAGGGTGCCGCGGTAATCCATCAGGTCGGCTTTATCCAAGTCGCGCTTGGGCTTGAGCCATTCCTGGTCGCGGTACAGCGCCGGCACTCGCAGCGCCAGCCAACGTACCGGGCGCAATGAGGTGAGGATCGCCGCGAGGTACCCGCCATAACTGGTGCCCACCACTGCCACCGCCGAGGTGTCGATAGCCGGGTGGGACAGCAGGCGATCGTAAGCGGCCAACAGGTCGCGCAGATTGTCTTCGCGGGTGACGCGGGACAAGGGGATGCCGGTGCCAGCATGGCCACGCAGGTCGAAGGTCAGGCATACACATCCAAGGCCTGCGATGCCTTTGGCCCGCTCCAGGTCCCGCTCCTGGCTGCCGCCCCAGCCGTGCACGAACAACACGCCGGGCACTTTGGACTTGGGACTGAGGAATGTCCCGCTCATCTGTTCGTCGTCTATATCGATGGTGATGCTCTCGCTTCTAGCCGTCATAAGTCTTGACCGTCACATACTTGAGTAGAAAGTCGCTGTTTTCGGCCGGGCCTCGGTATACCTCGATGGCATCCGCCGGCAGCGCCTGGTCTACATAGGTTTCTACCGAGGACACACGGATGGCCTTAAGGCCCGGATGGTTGATAAAACTCTGCAACGCCGCGACTTCCGCGCTGCTGGCCCCGCCCATGCGCCAGGATTGTTCGAGCACACCACTGCGGCGCTGGCCTGTGCTGTCCAGGCCTTGGGCGATGTCGTAGTTGCGGCGCGAGGCGAAGAAGCCTGGGTAGGCCTCATTCGCAGCACGGTCGAAAACCAGCGCCTGTTCGATGGCCTCACGCACGTCTTCAGGCAGATCCAGTTTGAGCAGGGCAGCGTAATCACCGGGGACGACCAGCAGATCGGAACCGCCGTAGACCTCTTCCCCCTGCCCGTCTTGCGTCAGGTGCTGCTCGCCGCAGTAGCTGAAGAGGTGAGCGCCGATAAAGCTCTGGCCTACACTGTGGGTGACCACCGCGCGCAGGTCTTGTTCCAGCACCACACCTTCATTGAACATTCGGGCCGCTTCCGGGCGCGCCACTATCGCGTCGAACTCATCCAGGCTGTGGATAACTTCCTGCCCCCGCCCTGCACAGGCATTTACGGGTTTCAGACGAATCGGGCCGCTGTAGAGCAAGCGGGTCGCGGCAGGCCGTGCATCCTCAAGGGCGAACACGCTCACACCGTCCAGCACCACGTCACGCACACGCTCGCAGAATGACGGCGACCAGCCTTCGGGCGCCTTGGCCTCGGGACTCAGCAGCCCGTGACTGATGGCTTTGGTGCAGATGAACGCGTGATCGACATAGCCGCCCCACAGATCTTGTGGCCCCTTGATATTGAGCTGGTGCGCTTGGGCTGGCCCGACCAGGGTTTGCGTGGGCAGCAGATACAATTCCCGACCCGCATGCAGGGCCGGGTCGTAACTGCCACCGAACTTGAGCCCCAGGATCTGCGCGAGCCAGCGTGCGAGGGCGCGGTTGGTCTCAATTTCATGCAGGGGCGCACCCTCTCGCATGGAGTGGGCGACCACCAACTTCTTGCGACTTATGGGGGTCATGCGGTCCCCTTTTCTATCAACCTTTGTGTAGCAGTGAGGTTGCATGGATCAGGCCAACGCTGGGATTGAGGGAAGAGCTGTTAAATCAATAATTTGCGCAAAAAGTGATGGCCGTTAGCCTGTTTTATTCTGCACGACCCGGTGCGAACCCTGCGGCGTTCTGCACGATTCAAACCCCGAAGCGGTTGCGGTAATCACTGGGGGACAGGCCGGTGATTTTCTTGAAGATGGCGCGAAAGGCGCTGGGGTCTTGATAGCCCACGGTCCAGGCAATGTGATCGATGGTGCCATTGGTGAACTCCAGCATCTGCCGCGCCTTGCCGACTCGCAGATGCTGACAGTACTCGGTGGGTTTCAATCCGGTGGCGTTGCGAAAGCGGCGCAAGAACGTGCGCTCCTCCAGGTTCGCCTCCTGCGCCATCGCCGCCACGGACACATCCACCGCGCCACTGGCCTGCAGCCAATGCTGGACCTTGAGGACCGCACCATCACCATGCCTGAGAATCGGCGCAAAGTTGCTACCGCACTGGCTGGCACTGGCGCTGTGCTCGATCACCAGAAAGCGCGCAGTGTCAGCTGCAATGCTCGGACCCATAAGCCGATCGACCAGGCGCAGGCCCAGCTCCGACCAGGCCATCAGCCCAGCGGAGGTGATCAGGTCGCCGTCATCGACAATAGGTTTATCCGCTTCCAGTCGCACCGCCGGGTAACAGGCCGCAAAAGACTTCGCGGAGGACCAGTGGGTGGTGGCACTGCGGCCATCCAACAGGCCGCTGCGCGCCAGCATGATCGAGCCGATGCACACGCCGCCCAGCACGGTGCCGCCCGCATGTTGCAGGCGCAGCCATTGCAGCAGCGCAGGCGGCGCCTGGTCTTCGGTGAACTCTGCAATCGAGGGCGGCACCAACACGGCCATCATCGGTTGCTCGGGGCCTGGGTGGCTTTCGAACGTGCGCGCGGGCGTGCCGTGGGCATCTACCTGCCAGTGGCTGACCCGCAGCAGCGGTAATTGCGCAGATTCATGCTCGGCGGCGATGCGGTTAGCGACCCCGAACAGGTCGGTCAGCCCGTGGACTGCGGCGAGTTGCGCGCCCTGGTAGATCAACACACCCAGCTCGACAGTGCTGCGTTGCGCGGCCATTGTCAGTTTTCCCCCTGTTATTGTCGGTGCAGCCAATTCTCGGTGTGATCGCCAGCTAAGATACTAGGCCCATCAACCCATCACGAGGCAACACACATGGCCAAGCAGGCGCTCATCCTAATCGATATCCAGAACGACTACTTCCCCAAGGGCAAGTGGCCGCTCGACGGCGTGGAAGCCGCAGCGGACAAGGCGGCGCAGGTGCTCCAGGCGTTTCGACAAGCAGGCGATGCGGTGATTCATGTACGGCATGAGTTCGCTGGCGACGACGCACCGTTCTTCACACCGGGCTCCGAAGGCGCGCATTTGCATGCCAAGGTGCTCAACGAGGGCGATGAACCGGTGGTGCTCAAACACTTCGTGAATGCGTTTCGCCAAACCAACCTGCGCGAACTGCTGGAACAGCGCAGCATCACCGAGGTGGTGGTGGTGGGTAGCATGAGCCATATGTGCGTTGACGCCGTGGTGCGGGCGGCAGCGGACTTGGGCTACAAGGTTACGGTGATCCATGACGCCTGCGCGACCCGCGACCAGGAATTCAACGGCCAGGTGATTCCGGCGGCACAGGTGCACGGGGCGTACATGGCCTCCCTGGCATTTGGCTATGCGGGTGTAGTGTCGGCAGAGGAATATCTGAAAGCCCAAGCAGCGGCTGCGTGACCGCCACCTGGGCTGATCGCTTTAGCGTGTGGCAATGATGAACAGCCGCGGAAAGGGCAACAACACCGTGCCATCGGCCAGGGCTGGATAAGCCTGGGTAATTCGCGCCTGGTATTGCTGCAGGAAGGCGGCTTTTTCATCGTCCGTCAACGGCGCAAGAAAAGGCCGCAATGCCGAAGCCTTGAACCACTCCACCACCGCCGCGTGGTCCGCCAAGGGGTGTTGATAGGTGGTGCGCCACACGTCCACGGTACTGCAATGCTTGCTCAGCAGTTCGTAGTAGTAACTGGCGGTGTGCCGTTCATTGTGTTTGACCGCCCCTATCTTTGCCGACCATGGGCCATCGGCCGCGACTTCTCGGGCCAGGCGATGAGCGGGCTCGTCAAGGTTGTCCGGGGTTTGCACCGCCAGCGTACCGCCTGGGTTCAGTTGGTGGACCAAATGCGGGTAGAGCGTGGCGTGGTCGGGCAGCCATTGCAGCGAGGCATTGGCCAGAATCACATCCAAGCGTTGCGCAGGATGCCAGGCGCCGATGTCCGCCAGCTCGAAGTTCAACCTGGGCAGGCGCTTGCGGGCGTCTGCCAACATGTCATCGGAGCTGTCCATGCCAGTGACGTGCGCTTGGGGGAAACGCTCGGCCAGCACTTCAGTGGAGTTTCCCGGCCCGCACCCCAGGTCGACTGCGGTGCCCACGTCGGTGTTGGGAATTGCCGCAACCAGGTCACGGACGGGGCGAGTGCGCTGCTGTTCGAACATCGTGTACTGCTTGGCGGACCAGGTCATCACAGCCTTCCTTCTTTGTTAGAGGTGGCGCCAGCCTAAATCTTGTGAGCCATGAGAACAAATGCTGGGGTTGGTGTGCTGCCTGTACAAAGGCACCCCGCGCGCGACGCCTGCCACGTCGACCATAAAAAACCCCCGATGCTTTCGCTATCGGGGGTTTTGTTTGTTCAGGGTCGGTCTTGGACCTTAGAACGGGATATCGTCATCAAAGCTGTCGAAATCCGGAGCCGGTTGCGGAGCAGCCTGTTGTGGTGCTGGGCGCGACTCACGCTGTGGCTGCTGGCTTGGCTGCGGACGCGACTGCTGTGGGCGCGGTGCCGAGTTGGACATGCCGCCCTGGCCCTGTTGGTCGCCCTGTGGACGGCCGCCCAGCAGTTGCATGGTGCCTTGCATGTCGACCACGATTTCGGTGGTGTAACGCTTGATGCCGTCTTTTTCCCACTCGCGGGTTTGCAGTTTGCCTTCGATGTACACCTGCGAACCTTTGCGCAGGTATTCACCGGCGATCTCCGCAACCTTGCCGAACATCGACACGCGGTGCCATTCGGTCTTCTCGACCTTCTGGCCGGTCTGCTTGTCGGTCCACTGTTCGCTGGTCGCCAGGCTCAGGTTGGTCACGGCGTTACCGTTAGGCAAGTAGCGAACTTCGGGATCCTGGCCGCAAGTACCGACCAATATGACTTTGTTAACCCCACGGGCCATAACGTTCTCCTAGGCTGGGCGCGCTGTCGGCACTGGGTTGACCAGTTGCTCGAGCGTCGCGCGATCCAATAATTCGGTGTCCAATTTGATGTAAATGGCCGCCTCTTCAGCGACCACGACTGCATCCGTTACCCCTACGACAGCCTTCAGGCGCTCTACCAGGCCGGCTTCGCGGATCGCCTCGGGCGATAGCGGCAAACGCAGACTGGTGACGTAGGGAGGTTCGCGCATGGTAACAGCAAAGACCAGCCAAAGTGCAGCCAGCCCGGCGCATCCGAGGAACACAACCGACAAACCGCCATGCTGGAACATCCAGCCGCCCATGATGCCGCCCAACGCGGAACCCAGGAACTGGCTGGTGGAATACACCCCCATGGCCGTGCCCTTGCCGCCTGCCGGTGAAACTTTACTGATCAGTGACGGCAACGACGCTTCGAGCAGGTTGAAGGCGGTGAAAAACACCACCGTACCGATCACCAATGCTCGCAGGCTGTCGCCGAACTGCCAGAAGAATAGTTCAGTGAGCATCAATGTCGCGACGGCGCCGAGTAAAACTCGTTTCATTTTGCGTTTCTTCTCGCCATAGATGATGAACGGGATCATGGCGAAGAACGAAATCAACAGCGCAGTGAGGTAGACCCACCAGTGCTGCTCCTTGGGCAGGCCGGCTTTTTCCACCAGGGCCAGGGGCAAGGCGACGAAGCTGCACATCAGCATGGCGTGTAATACGAAGATACCTAAATCCAGGCGCAGCAGGTCCGGGTGCTTGAGCGTGGGAAGCAACGCCTTGCGTGCGACGCCCGATTCACGATGCTGCAGGGTACCGGTGGAGCGCGGCACCATAAAGGCAACGATCAGGATGCCAAACAACGCCATGCCGCCCGTGGCCAGGAACAGCCCATGCAAGCCGAACGCGCGCGTGAGCAAGGGCCCGACCACCATGGCCACGGCAAACGACAGGCCGATGGTCATGCCGATCATCGCCATGGCCTTGGTGCGGTGTTGTTCGCGGGTCAGGTCCGACAGCAGCGCCATCACGGCGGCGGAAATCGCACCGGCGCCCTGCAGGATGCGGCCGGCGATCACGCCCCAGATCGAATCGGATTGGGCCGCTAGCACACTGCCAAGGGCGAATACGATCAGCCCGAGATAGATCACCGGGCGACGGCCAATGCGGTCGGAAATAATCCCGAACGGGATCTGGAAAATCGCCTGGGTCAGGCCATAGGCACCAATCGCCAGGCCGATCAAGGCGGGGGTCGCACCTGCGAGATCCATCCCATAGGTGGCCAGCACTGGCAACACCATAAACATGCCCAGCATACGGAAGGCGAACACCAGGGCCAGCCCGCTTGCCGCTCGGGTCTCGCCGCTACTCATGCGTTCGCTGTGGGGATCGTGCATGGAAAAACCTCGTGTGAACCGGCGGCGATTCTACCAGTCCCATCGATTGAGAGGGTATATGCGGCGCTTTGCCGCGCAGCTTTCATGTAAGGCTGCAGGCGGCGTTTTGACAGTGTATATTCATCCAGTCTTTAGCCGTATACTCCGGCATCATTTACGCCCGCCGTGCGAGGCCATCTTGGACAAGATCCTGATTCGTGGGGCTAGAACCCACAACCTGAAGAACATCGACCTGACCCTGCCCCGGGACAAACTGATCGTCATCACCGGCTTGTCCGGCTCCGGCAAATCGTCCCTGGCGTTCGACACGCTGTATGCCGAAGGTCAGCGCCGCTATGTGGAATCCCTGTCGGCCTACGCCCGGCAGTTCCTGTCGATGATGGAAAAGCCCGATGTCGACACCATTGAAGGCCTGTCGCCGGCTATTTCCATCGAGCAGAAATCCACGTCCCACAACCCGCGCTCCACCGTGGGTACCATTACCGAGATCTACGACTACCTGCGCCTGCTCTACGCACGCGTGGGTATCCCCCGCTGCCCGGACCACGATATCCCCCTGGAAGCTCAGACCGTCAGCCAGATGGTCGACCTGGTGCTGGCCCAGCCCGAAGGCGCCAAGCTGATGCTGCTGGCGCCTGTCATTCGCGAGCGCAAGGGCGAACACCTGTCGGTCTTCGAAGAGCTGCGTGCCCAGGGCTTTGTACGTGCGCGCATCAACGGCAAGCTCTATGAGCTGGACGAAGCGCCGAAGCTGGACAAGCAGAAAAAGCACTCCATTGATGTGGTGGTCGACCGATTCAAGGTGCGTGCCGACTTGCAGCAGCGTTTGGCGGAATCGTTCGAAACCGCGCTGAAGCTGGCCGATGGCATTGCCCTGGTAGCGCCGATGGATGACGAGCCGGGCGAAGAGATCATCTTCTCCGCGCGCTTTGCGTGCCCGATCTGTGGCCATGCCATCAGTGAGCTGGAACCCAAGCTGTTTTCCTTCAACAACCCGGCCGGCGCCTGCCCGACTTGCGACGGCCTGGGTGTGAAGCAGTTTTTCGATATCAAGCGCCTGGTCAATGGTGACCTGACCCTGGCCGAGGGGGCGATACGCGGATGGGACAGACGTAACGTCTACTACTTCCAGATGCTTGGGTCGTTGGCCTCCCACTACAAGTTCAGCCTGGAAGTACCGTTCAACCAACTCCCGGCAGACCAGCAGAAGGTCATTCTAAATGGCAGCGGTTCGCAGAATGTCGACTTCAAATACCTGAACGATCGCGGTGATATCGTCAAGCGCTCGCACCCGTTCGAAGGCATCGTGCCGAACCTGGAACGCCGTTACCGCGAAACCGAATCGGCGAGCGTGCGCGAGGAGCTGGCGAAGTTCCTCAGCACACAGCCATGCCCGGATTGCCGTGGCACGCGCCTGCGCCGTGAAGCCCGGCATGTATGGGTGGGCGAGAAGACCTTGCCTGCAGTAACCAACCTGCCGATCGGCGATGCCTGTGAATACTTTGGCGTGCTGAAGCTGACCGGTCGTCGTGGCGAAATTGCCGACAAGATCCTCAAGGAGATTCGCGAGCGGTTGCAGTTCCTGGTCAACGTGGGCCTGGACTATCTGTCGCTGGACCGCAGTGCCGATACCCTGTCTGGCGGTGAGGCACAGCGCATTCGCCTGGCCAGCCAGATCGGCGCGGGCCTTGTGGGCGTGCTGTATATCCTCGACGAGCCGTCGATTGGCTTGCACCAACGAGATAACGACCGCCTGCTGGGCACGCTGAAACACCTGCGCGATATCGGCAATACCGTGATCGTGGTGGAGCATGATGAAGACGCTATCCGCCTGGCGGACTACGTGGTCGATATCGGCCCCGGCGCGGGCGTGCATGGTGGCCATATCGTTGCTGAAGGCACGCCTGCCGAGGTGATGGCACATCCTGATTCACTGACCGGCAAATACTTGTCGGGGCGTGTGAAGATTGAAGTACCCGCCAAGCGAACGCCGCGTAACAAGAAGATGGCGCTGCATCTCAAGGGCGCGCGCGGGAACAACCTGCGCAATGTCGACCTGGAGATTCCGCTGGGCCTGCTGACCTGCGTGACCGGTGTTTCCGGTTCGGGCAAGTCGACGCTGATCAACAACACCCTGTTCCCACTGAGTGCCACCGCCCTGAATGGCGCGACCACCCTGGAAGCGGCGGCTCACGACAGCATCAAGGGCCTGGAACATCTGGACAAGGTGGTCGACATCGACCAGAGCCCGATTGGGCGTACGCCTCGCTCCAACCCAGCCACCTACACCGGGCTGTTTACCCCTATCCGTGAGTTGTTCGCTGGCGTGCCAGAGTCGCGCTCACGGGGTTATGGGCCGGGCCGCTTCTCGTTCAACGTCAAGGGCGGCCGCTGTGAAGCGTGCCAGGGCGATGGCCTGATCAAGGTGGAAATGCACTTCCTGCCGGACATCTACGTGCCGTGCGATGTGTGCAAGAGCAAGCGCTACAACCGCGAGACCCTGGAGATCAAGTACAAGGGCAAGAGCATCCACGAGACCTTGGAAATGACGATCGAGGAAGCTCGCGAGTTCTTCGACGCAGTGCCGGCGCTGGCGCGCAAGCTGCAGACGCTGATGGATGTGGGCCTGTCGTACATCAAGCTGGGGCAGTCAGCGACCACGCTGTCGGGTGGCGAGGCGCAGCGGGTCAAGCTGTCTCGCGAGCTGTCCAAGCGTGATACCGGCAAAACCTTGTATATCCTCGATGAGCCGACCACTGGCCTGCACTTCGCGGATATCCAGCAGTTGCTGGACGTACTGCACCGCTTGCGGGACCACGGCAATACCGTGGTGGTGATCGAGCACAACCTTGATGTGATCAAGACTGCCGACTGGCTGGTAGACCTGGGGCCAGAAGGTGGTTCTAAGGGTGGCCAGATCATCGCAGTGGGCACTCCGGAGCAGGTTTCCGAAATGCCTCAATCGCACACCGGTTACTACTTGAAACCGTTGCTGGAACGCGACAGGGCCTGATTTTTTCATCGCCCAATAAAAAGCCCCTGCCACTTTGCGGTGACGGGGGCTTTTTTATAGCCGGGAATCAGAACTGCGATTGCAGGTAATTTTCCAGGCCGATCAACTTGATCAGGCCCAACTGCTTTTCCAGCCAGTAGGTGTGATCTTCTTCGGTGTCATTCAACTGCACCCGCAATATTTCCCGGGTGACATAGTCGTTGTGCTGTTCGCAAAGCTCAATGCCCTTGCAGAGTGCGGCACGGACCTTGTACTCAAGGCGAAGATCGGCAGCGAGCATGTCAGGCACTGTGGTACCCACGTCCAGATCATCAGGACGCATACGCGGCGTGCCTTCGAGCATCAGAATGCGGCGCATCAGGGCGTCAGCGTGCTGTGCCTCTTCTTCCATTTCGTGGTTGATACGCTCATAGAGCTCGGTAAAGCCCCAGTCTTCGTACATACGCGAATGGATGAAATATTGGTCACGAGCTGCCAGTTCGCCCGTCAGCAACGTGTTGAGGTAATCGATTACGTCGGGGTGACCTTGCATCGCCCTACATCTCCCTGCTTGAAAGACTGTAGTTTGAACCATGCTGACTTGAAGGTCACGGGACAAACGGCAGAAAAGTGAAGATTTCCGGAGAAAAGTAGCTGAAATAACGCAAAAACCGCCCAAATGAGGGCGGTTCTGCTTATCGTTTAGAGTCAGTTAAGCGATACACCCAGTGCCCTTGCGATTGCGTCTCCGTAAGCCGGGTCGGCCTTATAGAAGTGCTGCAGTTGACGCTGGACCACATCGCTGGAAACGCCACCCATAGCACCGGCGATGTTATTGGTGAGCAGGGCTTTCTGCTCATCATTCATCAGACGGAACAGCGCACCGGCGTGGCTGTAGTAGTCCGTATCTTCGCGGTGATCGTAACGATCGGCGGCGCCGCTCAGGGCCAGTGCTGGCTCTGCATATTGTGGGGCTTGTTTCGGTGCGTCGGCATAGCTGTTTGGCTCGTAGTTCGGAGCCGCCCCACCATTGCTGCCGAAAGCCATGGAACCGTCACGCTGGTAGCTGTTAACCGGGCTACGTGGTGCGTTCACCGGCAGTTGCTGGTGGTTAGTGCCCACACGATAACGGTGAGCATCGGCGTAGGCGAAAACTCGACCTTGGAGCATACGGTCTGGCGACAGGCCAACGCCTGGGACCATGTTGCTTGGGCCAAATGCAGCCTGCTCAACTTCTGCGAAGTAGTTCTGCGGATTACGGTTGAGCTCCAGCTCACCCACTTCAATCAACGGGAACTCTTTTTGCGACCAGGTCTTGGTCACATCAAACGGGTTCTCGTAATGGGCATTCGCCTGCGCCTCGGTCATGATCTGGATGCACACGCGCCACTTGGGGAAGTCACCGCGCTCGATTGCACCAAACAGATCGCGCTGGGCGTAGTCAGGATCGGTACCCGCCAAGCGGGCAGCCTCGGCCGGCGCCAGGTTCTTGATGCCTTGCTTGGTCTTGTAGTGCCACTTCACCCAATGACGCTCGCCCTGGGCATTGATCAGACTGTAAGTGTGGCTGCCGAAACCATGCATGTGGCGATAGCCGTCCGGGATGCCACGGTCCGAAAATAGGATGGTGACCTGATGCAGCGCCTCTGGTGAGTGCGACCAGAAGTCCCACATCATCTGCGCGCTCTTCAGGTTGCTCTGCGGCAGGCGTTTCTGGGTGTGGATAAAATCCGGGAACTTCAGCGGATCACGGATAAAGAACACAGGGGTGTTGTTACCGACGATGTCCCAGTTGCCTTCCTCGGTGTAGAACTTCAAGGCGAAGCCACGTGGATCGCGCTCAGTGTCGGCCGAACCCCGCTCTCCACCTACCGTGGAGAAACGCAGGAACGTAGGGGTCTGCTTGCCAACGGACTCGAACAATTTGGCGCTGGTGTATTGGGTAATGTCTTTTGTCACCGTGAAGGTCCCGAAGGCACCCGAACCTTTGGCGTGCACGCGACGCTCAGGGATGTTTTCACGGTTGAAGTGAGCGAGCTTCTCGATCAGGTGAAAATCGTCGAGCAGCAAGGGGCCACGAGGGCCGGCGGAACGTGAGTTCTGATTGTCGGCAACGGGCGCGCCGCTGGCGGTGGTAAGGACTTTATTCTGGCTCATGCGCATCTTCCTCAGGTCGGGCTTGAAACTGCCGGCTAATCGGCTTGGAGGGAGTATTGACCATCCACATGACACCTACAAATTCATTAAATTGTAGGCTTCAATAGAAAATAACTACCAACATGCCCGACGCTTATAGTGAAGCGTGTCGCCTGAAGATTCTTGTACGCAACGCGCTTTTGTTACGCGCACAAAAAACCGGGCACTAGGCCCGGTTCTTCGTTGCAGCTTGTCGTATTACTCGGCGCTTACAGCTTCGCCGGCAGTAGCACGATCAACCAACTCGACGTACGCCATAGGCGCGTTGTCGCCAGCGCGGAAACCGCACTTGAGGATGCGCAGGTAGCCGCCCTCACGGGTAGCGTAACGCTTGCCCAGGTCGTTGAAGAGCTTACCAACGATAGCTTTCGAACGAGTACGGTCGAAAGCCAGACGGCGGTTAGCCAGGCTGTCTGTCTTGGCCAAAGTGATCAGCGGCTCAGCAACGCGACGCAGTTCTTTAGCTTTCGGCAGTGTAGTTTTGATCAGCTCGTGCTCGAACAGCGACACCGCCATGTTTTGGAACATGGCCTTGCGGTGCGAGCTGGTACGGCTCAGGTGACGACCACTTTTACGATGACGCATGGTTCATTCCTTACCAAACTCACGTTCGGTGATTACGACGATCAGGCAGTCGCCTTGTCGTCCTTCTTAAGACTTGCAGGCGGCCAGTTGTCGAGGCGCATGCCGAGGGACAGACCGCGGGAGGCCAGAACGTCCTTGATTTCAGTCAAGGATTTCTTGCCCAGGTTCGGAGTCTTCAACAGTTCTACTTCGGTGCGCTGGATCAGGTCACCGATGTAGTAAATGTTTTCCGCCTTAAGGCAGTTAGCCGAACGTACAGTCAGTTCCAGATCGTCAACCGGGCGAAGCAGGATCGGATCGATCTCGTCTTCCTGCTCGATTACCACTGGTTCGCTGTCACCTTTGAGGTCGACGAACGCAGCCAACTGCTGTTGCAGAATGGTTGCAGCGCGGCGGATAGCCTCTTCAGGATCCAGGGTACCGTTGGTTTCCAGATCAATAACCAGCTTGTCCAGGTTAGTACGCTGCTCGACACGGGCGTTTTCCACCACGTATGCGATACGGCGAACCGGGCTGAACGAAGAGTCAAGCTGCAAGCGACCAATGCTGCGGCTTTCGTCTTCATCGCTCTGACGCGAGTCGGCCGGTTCATAACCACGACCACGAGCTACAGTGAGCTTCATGTTCAGGGCGCCGTTAGACGCCAGGTTAGCGATTACGTGATCGGGGTTAACGATCTCGACATCATGATCCAGCTGAATATCGGCAGCGGTAACCACCCCCGAACCCTTCTTCGACAAGGTCAGCGTAACTTCGTCACGGCCGTGCAGCTTGATAGCCAGACCTTTAAGGTTCAACAGGATTTCAATTACGTCTTCCTGTACACCTTCGATGGCGCTGTACTCGTGGAGCACACCGTCAATCTCGGCCTCGACTACTGCACAGCCGGGCATTGAGGACAACAGGATGCGGCGCAGCGCGTTGCCCAGGGTGTGGCCAAAACCACGCTCGAGAGGCTCGAGAGTAATTTTGGCGCGGGTTGGACTGACAACCTGCACATCAATGTGGCGGGGTGTCAGGAACTCATTTACCGAAATCTGCATGGATGCACCTATTTTCTAGCCCTTACTTGGAGTAGAGCTCGACAATCAGGCTTTCGTTGATGTCGGCGGACAGATCACTGCGAGCAGGAACGTTCTTGAAAACGCCCGACTTCTTCTCAGTGTCTACTTCTACCCATTCTACGCGGCCACGTTGGGCACACAGATCGAGAGCTTGGACAATGCGAAGTTGGTTTTTTGCTTTCTCGCGAACTGCGACCACGTCACCAGCACGAACCTGGTAGGACGGAACGTTTACGGTCTGACCGTTAACGCTGATCGACTTGTGCGATACCAGCTGACGGGATTCGGCACGAGTCGAACCAAAGCCCATACGGTATACAACGTTGTCCAAACGGCATTCGAGCAGTTGCAGCAGGTTTTCACCGGTTGCACCTTTCTTGCCAGCAGCTTCTTTGTAGTAGCCGCTGAACTGACGCTCGAGAACGCCGTAGATACGACGGACCTTCTGCTTTTCACGCAGTTGGGTGCCGTAGTCGGACTGGCGACCGCGGCGTTGGCCGTGGATACCAGGTGCTGCTTCAATGTTGCACTTCGATTCGATCGCGCGCACGCCGCTCTTCAGGAAGAGATCGGTGCCTTCGCGACGAGCGAGTTTGCATTTTGGACCAATGTAACGAGCCATTCTTTACAATCTCCTGGATTACACGCGGCGCTTCTTCGGCGGACGGCACCCGTTGTGCGGGATTGGCGTCACGTCGGTGATGCTGGCGATCTTATAGCCACAGCCGTTCAAAGCACGGACAGCAGACTCACGACCTGGACCTGGACCTTTGACGTTAACGTCGAGGTTTTTCAGGCCATATTCCAGCGCAGCTTGACCAGCACGTTCAGCAGCTACTTGAGCAGCAAACGGGGTGGACTTGCGGGAACCGCGGAAACCCGAACCACCGGAGGTAGCCCAAGAAAGCGCGTTACCTTGACGGTCGGTGATGGTCACGATGGTGTTGTTAAAAGATGCATGGATGTGGGCGATGCCATCAACCACTGTCTTTTTAACTTTTTTACGAGGACGAGCAGCAGGTTTTGCCATGATAATTTTCCTGTCGATTCGCTGGGGCGATTACTTGCGGATCGGCTTACGCGGACCTTTACGGGTACGCGCGTTAGTCTTGGTACGCTGACCGCGTACTGGAAGACCACGACGATGACGCAGACCGCGATAGCAACCGAGGTCCATCAAACGCTTGATTTTCATGTTGATTTCGCGACGCAGGTCACCTTCAGTGGTGAACTTCGCCACTTCGCCACGCAGCTGTTCAATCTGCTCGTCGCTCAGATCCTTGATCTTAGCGGCTGGGTTTACCCCAGCAACTGCGCAAATTTTCTGCGCAGTAGTGCGACCAACACCATAGATGTAGGTCAGCGAGATAACAGTGTGCTTGTTATCTGGAATGTTAACGCCTGCAATACGGGCCATTCAGTGGGACTCCAATTGACAGCTACCTACGCCCCGGAAGCCAAGAAATAGGGCGCGAGATAATATCGCTGTAATAACAAATAATCAACCCGGCAGCGCACTAGCTGCCGGGCTTCAAGCGGATCACACTCAGCCTTGGCGCTGTTTGTGACGCGGTTCCGCGCTGCAAATTACTCGAACAACACCTTCGCGGCGAATAATCTTGCAGTTACGGCACAGCTTTTTCACCGATGCACGAACTTTCATCACCAACTCCTCGAACCTTATGGGGTACTCAGCGCAACATGCCGCTGCCGTAGCCCTTCAGGTTGGCTTTCTTCATCAGGGATTCGTACTGGTGCGAAACGAGGTGCGATTGTACTTGGGACATGAAGTCCATCACAACCACGACCACGATCAGCAACGAGGTCCCGCCAAGGTAGAACGGAACGTTTGCTGCAACCACCAGGAACTGGGGCAACAAGCACACGGCCGTCATATATAGAGCACCGAACAGGGTCAAACGGGTCAGAACGCCATCAATGTAGCGTGCCGACTGCTCACCTGGACGGATGCCCGGAATAAAGGCACCGGACTTCTTCAGGTTTTCCGCTACGTCTTTCGGATTGAACATCAACGCCGTATAGAAGAAGCAGAAGAAAATAATCCCTGCACTAAACAGCAGAATATTCAACGGCTGACCAGGAGCGATCGACTGAGAGAGGTCCTGCAGCCAGCCCATATTTTCAGACTGACCAAACCAGGTACCCAACGAAGCCGGAAACAGCAAGATGCTGCTCGCGAAAATTGCCGGAATAACACCGGCCATATTCACTTTCAGCGGCAAGTGGCTGGTCTGCGCAGCAAAGACCTTACGGCCCTGCTGACGCTTGGCGTAGTGAACAGCAATACGACGCTGGCCACGCTCAATGAACACCACAAAACCGATAATCGCTACTGCCAGCAAACCGATGGCAACCAAGGCGAAGATATTGATATCACCCTGACGCGCAGACTCGAAAGACTGCCCGATTGCTCTCGGAAGACCGGCGACGATACCTGCGAAAATCAACATCGAGATACCGTTGCCAACACCACGCTCAGTAATCTGCTCACCCAGCCACATCATGAACATCGCACCAGCCACAAACGTGGATACCGCGACGAAATGGAAGCCAAAGTCACCAGTGAACGCAACGCCCTGCCCTGCCAGGCCAACGGACATGCCGATAGCTTGAACCAGGGCGAGGACGACAGTGCCGTAGCGGGTGTACTGGCTAATCTTGCGACGGCCAGCTTCACCTTCCTTCTTCAACTGCTCCAGCTGCGGGCTGACGGCTGTCATCAGCTGCATGATGATCGATGCCGAGATATACGGCATGATCCCCAGTGCAAAGATGCTCATCCGCTCCAGCGCGCCGCCGGAAAACATGTTGAACAAGCTAAGAATGGTCCCCTCATTCTGTCGAAACAGGTCTGCGAGTCGGTCCGGGTTGATACCTGGAACCGGGATGTGTGCGCCTATTCGGTAGACGATAATCGCCAGGAACAGAAAACGCAGACGAGCCCAAAGTTCAGACATACCGCCTTTGCCGAGCGCTGAGAGAGCACCTTGCTTAGCCATTTATTCCTCGAACTTGCCGCCAGCTGCTTCGATAGCCGAACGCGCACCTTTGGTGGCGCCGATTCCCTTGCCGATAGTGACAGCGCGAGTCACTTCACCGGACAGCATGATTTTCACACGCTGTACGTTGACGTTGATCACGTTGGCATCTTTCAGGGTCTGCACAGTAACGATGTCGCCTTCCACTTTAGCCAGCTCGGACAGACGCACTTCTGCGCGATCCATAGCTTTCAGGGACACGAAACCGAACTTAGGCAGGCGACGATGCAGCGGCTGTTGACCGCCTTCAAAGCCTGGAGCAATGGTGCCACCGGAGCGGGAGGTTTGACCCTTGTGGCCACGGCCACCGGTCTTACCCAAACCACTACCGATACCACGGCCCGGACGATGCTTTTCGCGACGGGAACCCGGCGCTGGACTCAGATCATTGAGTTTCATCGATTAACCCTCTACACGCAGCATGTAGTAAGCCTTGTTGATCATCCCGCGATTCTCGGGAGTATCCTGGACTTCTACAGTGTGACCGATGCGACGCAGACCCAAACCTTTAACGCACAATTTGTGGTTAGGGATGCGGCCGGTCATGCTTTTGATCAGCGTTACTTTAACGGTAGCCATGATCAGAAGATCTCCTTGACAGTCAGGCCACGCTTGGCAGCGATGGACTCAGGAGATTGCATAGCCTTCAGACCCTTGAAAGTGGCGTGAACCACGTTTACCGGGTTAGTCGAGCCGTAGCACTTGGCCAGAACGTTCTGAACGCCAGCAACTTCGAGGACAGCACGCATAGCGCCGCCAGCGATGATACCGGTACCTTCAGAAGCAGGCTGCATGTACACCTTCGAAGCGCCGTGAGCGGACTTCATTGCGTACTGCAGAGTGGTGCCGTTCAGATCAACTTGGATCATGTTGCGACGAGCAGCTTCCATTGCCTTCTGGATCGCAGCAGGCACTTCACGTGACTTGCCACGGCCGAAGCCAACACGCCCTTTACCATCACCCACCACGGTCAACGCGGTGAAAGTGAAGATACGGCCGCCTTTAACGGTTTTGGCTACGCGGTTAACTTGAACCAGCTTCTCAATGTAGCCTTCGTCGCGCTTTTGGTCGTTATTTGACATAACTTAGAACTCCAGCCCAGCTTCACGAGCAGCATCAGCCAGCGCTTTCACGCGGCCATGGTACTTGAAGCCAGAGCGGTCGAAAGCCACTTGCGAGACGCCAGCGGCCTTAGCACGCGTAGCGACCAGCTGGCCAACCTTTGTGGCCGCGTCGATGTTGCCAGTGGCACCATCACGCAGTTCTTTATCCAAAGTCGAGGCGCTTGCCAGGACTTTGTTGCCGTCGGCCGAGATGACCTGGGCGTAGATGTGCTGCGACGAGCGGAACACGCAGAGACGCACGACTTCGAGTTCGTGCATTTTCAGGCGTGCTTTGCGAGCGCGACGCAGTCGAGTAACTTTTTTGTCGGTCATTTGCTATGCCCTACTTCTTCTTGGCTTCTTTACGACGGACGACTTCGTCCGCGTAGCGCACACCTTTGCCTTTGTACGGCTCTGGTGGACGGAAGTCGCGGATCTCAGCGGCCACTTGACCTACCAGCTGCTTGTCGATGCCCTTGATCAGGATATCGGTCTGGCTAGGAGTCTCAGCAGTGATGCCCGCTGGCAGTTCGTAATCCACTGGGTGCGAGAAGCCAAGGGCAAGGTTCAAAACCGTGCCTTTTGCTTGCGCTTTGTAACCAACACCGACCAGCTGGAGCTTACGCTCGAAGCCTTGGCTTACGCCTTGGACCATGTTGTTTACCAACGCACGCGTGGTACCGGCCATTGCGCGAGTTTGTTGATCGCCATTGCGAGCAGCGAAACGCAGCTCACCAGCTTCTTCAACGATCTCAACGGACGAATGGATGTTCAGTTCAAGAGTACCCTTGGCACCCTTCACCGAAAGCTGTTGGCCTGCGAATTTGACTTCGACACCGGCTGGCAGCTTAACGGGGTTCTTAGCGACGCGAGACATGCTTATCCCCCCTTAGAACACAGTGCAAAGAACTTCGCCGCCGACACCGGCAGCGCGCGCAGCACGATCCGTCATCACACCTTTGTTGGTGGAGACGATAGACACGCCCAGACCGCCACGAACTTTCGGCAGATCTTCAGCGGACTTGTACTGACGCAGGCCTGGACGGCTAACGCGCTTCACTTCCTCGATGACCGAACGGCCTTCGAAGTACTTCAGCTCGATGGACAGCAGTGGTTTGATTTCGCTGCTGATCTGATAACCCGCAATGTAGCCTTCGTCTTTCAGGACTTTGGCAACAGCTACCTTCAACTTGGAAGATGGCATGCTTACGACGGACTTTTCAGCCATCTGGGCATTACGGATACGAGTTAGCATGTCCGCTAACGGGTCCTGCATACTCATGGGCTAGACGCTCCTAATACAAAAAAATTAGCCTTGCGGCTACATATGTCGCCGAGAATCTCCGAGCACAAAAAACACGGGCTCAGGCGAGCCGCGTATTTTAGACATACTCCAGAAATGAAACAAGCCCCAAAAGGGGCTTGATCCAGATTCAAGGTCACCGGCGGTCAGTATCTTGCGATTCCGACCACCTGGACGTTGAAAGTACTTACCAGCTGGCTTTAACCAGACCTGGTACGTCACCACGCATTGCCGCTTCACGCAGTTTGTTACGGCCGAGGCCGAACTTGCGGTAAACGCCGTGTGGACGACCGGTCAGGCGGCAGCGGTTACGCATGCGCGAAGCGCTTGCGTCACGTGGCTGCTTCTGCAGAGCAACTGTAGCTTCCCAACGCGCTTCTGGACTTGCGTTCAGATCAACGATGATTGCTTTCAGTGCTGCACGCTTCTTGGCGTACTTGGCAACCGTGAGCTGACGCTTCAGCTCGCGGTTTTTCATGCTCATCTTGGCCATGGTCCTACTCCAATCAGTTGCGGAACGGGAATTTGAACGCACGCAGCAGAGCGCGGCCTTCATCATCGTTCTTGGCAGTGGTGGTCAGGGTGATGTCCAGACCGCGGAGAGCATCGATCTTGTCGTAGTCGATTTCCGGGAAGATGATCTGCTCTTTCACGCCCATGCTGTAGTTACCACGACCATCGAAGGACTTGGCATTCAGGCCGCGGAAGTCGCGGACCCGAGGCAGGGAGATCGACAGCAGACGATCCAGGAATTCGTACATACGCTCACGGCGCAGAGTCACTTTGACGCCGATCGGCCAACCTTCACGGACTTTAAAGCCAGCGATGGATTTCCGAGCGTAAGTCACAACGACTTTTTGACCGGTGATCTTTTCCAGGTCAGCAACAGCGTGCTCGATGACTTTTTTGTCGCCGATCGCTTCGCCCAGACCCATGTTCAGGGTGATTTTGGTGACGCGCGGAACTTCCATCACGTTCCCGAGCTTAAGTTCTTCCTTAAGCTTAGGGGCGATTTCCTTCCGGTAAATCTCTTGTAGTCGTGCCATGGTCTAATCTACCTAGCAGTGTTCAAGCATCAACCGCTTTTTGGGTCGACTTGAAGACACGAATTTTCTTACCGTCTTCTACTTTGAAACCAACGCGGTCAGCCTTGTTGGTTTCGCCGTTGAAGATGGCGACGTTAGAAGCATCCAGCGGAGCTTCTTTCTCGACGATACCGCCCTGCACGCCCGACATCGGGTTAGGCTTGGTATGACGCTTGACCAGGTTCAGACCACCGATAACCAGACGGTTATTAGCGAGAACCTTAAGCACCTTACCGCGCTTACCTTTGTCTTTGCCGGCGATCACGATGATCTCGTCGTCACGACGAATCTTTTGCATGTCGGATCTCCTTACAGCACTTCTGGGGCGAGCGAGACGATCTTCATGAACTTCTCAGTACGAAGTTCACGGGTCACTGGCCCAAAGATACGGGTGCCGATCGGCTCTTGCTTGTTGTTCAGAAGAACAGCAGCGTTGCCATCAAAGCGGATAATGGAGCCATCAGCACGACGTACGCCGTGACGAGTGCGGACTACAACAGCAGTCATCACTTGGCCTTTTTTCACCTTACCGCGAGGAATTGCTTCCTTCACGGTAACTTTGATGATGTCACCGATACCAGCGTAACGACGATGGGAGCCACCCAGCACCTTGATGCACATAACACGGCGAGCGCCGCTGTTATCGGCCACATCGAGCATGGATTGAGTCTGAATCATATAATTTCTCCGACCCCTAGTCCTTAGACTTCCACAGCGCGTTCGAGAACATCAACCAGTGCCCAAGACTTGGTCTTGGCCATCGGACGAGTTTCACGAATAGTGACTTTGTCGCCGATGTGGCACTGATTGGTTTCGTCGTGCGCGTGCAGCTTAGTCGAACGCTTAACATATTTACCGTAGATCGGGTGCTTAACGCGACGCTCGATCAAAACGGTGATGGTTTTGTCCATCTTGTCGCTGACAACACGGCCAGTCAGCGTACGGACAGTCTTTTCGGCTTCAGCCATGATCACTTACCTGCCTGCTGGTTGAGCACAGTCTTCACGCGAGCGATGTCACGCTTAACTTGCGAGAGCAGATGAGACTGCCCCAACTGGCCAGTTGCTTTCTGCATACGCAGATTGAACTGGTCGCGCAGCAGGCCGAGCAGTTGCTCGTTCAGCTGCTGTGCGGATTTTTCACGAAGTTCATTCGCTTTCATCACATCACCGTCCGTTTAACAAAGGAGGTGGCGAGCGGCAGCTTTGCAGCAGCCAGGGCGAAAGCCTCACGCGCCAGCTCTTCAGAAACACCCTCGATTTCATACAGGACTTTGCCTGGCTGAATCTGGGCTACCCAGTATTCCACGTTACCCTTACCTTTACCCATCCGAACCTCGAGAGGTTTTTTGGAGATCGGCTTGTCCGGGAATACACGGATCCAGATCTTGCCGCCACGTTTTACGTGACGGGTCAGAGCACGACGCGCTGACTCGATCTGACGAGCGGTGAGACGACCACGAGCTACAGACTTCAGCGCGAACTCGCCGAAGCTGACTTTGCTACCGCGCTGAGCCAGACCACGGTTGTGGCCTGTCATCTGCTTGCGGAACTTCGTACGCTTAGGTTGCAACATTTGGCGTACCCCTTACTTAGCAGCTTTTTTACGAGGCGCTGGTGCTTGTGGTTTCAGTTCTTCTTGGCGACCACCAATTACTTCGCCTTTGAAGATCCAAACCTTTACACCGATCACACCGTAAGTGGTGTGAGCTTCGTAGTTGGCATAGTCGATGTCGGCACGCAGGGTGTGCAGTGGCACACGACCTTCGCGATACCATTCAGTACGTGCGATTTCAGCACCGCCGAGACGACCGCTCACTTGGATTTTGATGCCTTTGGCACCAATGCGCATGGCGTTCTGTACGGCGCGCTTCATAGCGCGACGGAACATTACGCGACGCTCCAGCTGCTGAGCTACGCTCTGCGCAACCAGCATACCGTCGAGCTCCGGCTTGCGGATCTCTTCGATATTGATGTGCACAGGCACACCCATTTGCTTGGTCAGGTCCTGACGCAGTTTCTCAACATCTTCACCTTTCTTCCCGATAACGATACCTGGACGAGCGGTGTGGATGGTGATACGTGCAGTTTGGGCCGGACGATGGATATCGATACGGCTTACGGACGCGCTTTTTAGTTTGTCTTGGAGATACTCACGCACCTTCAGATCAGCGAACAAGTAGTCCGCATAAGTCCGACCGTCTGCGTACCAGACGGAGGTGTGCTCCTTGACGATTCCCAGGCGAATGCCAATGGGATGTACTTTCTGACCCATCTCTTCGACTCCGTTACTTGTCAGCAACCTTGACAGTGATATGGCAAGACCGCTTGACGATGCGATCAGCACGGCCTTTGGCACGTGGCATGATGCGCTTCAGCGAACGCCCTTCGTTGACGAAAACGGTGCTGACCTTCAGGTCATCAACGTCTGCGCCTTCGTTATGCTCGGCGTTGGCTACGGCCGACTCCAGCACTTTCTTCATGATCTCGGCGGCTTTCTTACTGCTGAAAGCCAACAGGTTGAGCGCTTCGCCCACCTTCTTCCCGCGGATCTGGTCGGCGACCAAGCGGGCTTTCTGGGCGGAGATTCGAGCGCCCGACAACTTAGCGGCTACTTCCATTTCCTAACCCCTTAACGCTTGGCTTTCTTGTCTGCCACGTGCCCACGATAAGTGCGGGTACCGGCAAACTCGCCCAGTTTGTGGCCGACCATGTCTTCGTTAACGAGAACTGGGACGTGTTGACGACCGTTGTGTACTGCGATGGTCAGACCGACCATTTGTGGCAGGATCATCGAACGACGCGACCAGGTCTTAACTGGTTTGCGATCGTTCTTTTCCGCCGCCACTTCGATCTTCTTCAGTAGGTGAAGATCAATAAAAGGACCTTTTTTCAGAGAACGTGGCACTGTCGTATCCCTCTATTTACTTGCGACGACGGACGATCATTTTGTCGGTACGCTTATTACCACGAGTCTTCGCGCCCTTAGTCGGGAAGCCCCATGGCGATACCGGATGACGACCACCAGAGGTACGACCTTCACCACCACCGTGTGGGTGGTCAACCGGGTTCATGGCAACACCACGAACGGTTGGGCGAACGCCACGCCAGCGTTTGGCACCAGCTTTACCCAACGAACGCAGGCTGTGCTCGGAGTTCGAGACTTCGCCCAGGGTCGCACGGCATTCAGCCAGTACTTTACGCATCTCACCAGAACGCAGACGCAGGGTCACGTAGACACCTTCACGAGCGATCAACTGAGCCGAAGCACCAGCGGAACGAGCGATCTGTGCGCCTTTACCTGGCTTCAATTCGATGCCGTGTACGGTGCTACCAACTGGAATGTTACGCAGTTGCAGAGCGTTGCCCGGCTTGATCGGTGCCAGAGCACCTGCGATCAGCTGGTCGCCAGCACTCACGCCTTTAGGGGCGATGATGTAGCGACGCTCGCCATCTGCGTACAGCAGCAGAGCGATGTGAGCAGTACGGTTTGGATCGTATTCGATACGCTCGACAGTGGCAGCGATGCCATCTTTGTCGTTGCGACGGAAGTCGACCAGACGATAATGCTGCTTATGGCCACCACCGATGTGACGAGTGGTAATACGACCATTGTTGTTACGACCACCAGACTTCGATTTTTTCTCGAGCAGCGGTGCGTGAGGAGCGCCTTTATGCAGCTCCTGGTTGACCACCTTGACCACAAAACGGCGGCCAGGGGAAGTCGGTTTGCATTTAACGATTGCCATGATGCACCCCTTCCTTACTCAGCACTGCTGCTGAAATCGAGATCTTGGCCTGGCTGAAGGGAGATAACCGCCTTCTTCCAGTCATTACGCTTGCCCAGACCGCGAGCAGTGCGCTTGCTCTTACCCAGAACATTCAGGGTAGTAACACGCTCTACTTTCACGCTGAACAGGCTTTCGACGGCCTTCTTGATTTCCAGCTTGGTTGCGTCAGTTGCAACCTTGAAAACGAACTGGCCTTTCTTGTCAGCCAGAACCGTAGCCTTTTCGGAAACGTGCGGGCCAAGCAGAACTTTAAATACGCGTTCCTGGTTCATCCCAGCAGCTCCTCGAATTTCTTCACGGCCGACACGGTGATCAACACCTTGTCGTATGCGATCAGACTAACTGGATCGGAACCTTGCACGTCACGTACATCAACGTGTGGCAGGTTGCGAGCAGCCAGGTACAGGTTCTGATCAACAGCTTCGGACACGATCAAAACGTCGGTCAGGCTCATGTTGTTCAGTTTGCCCAGCAGATCTTTGGTTTTTGGACTTTCAACAGCGAAGTCCTGAACCACGACCAGACGATCAGTACGCACGAGTTCAGCAAGGATGGAGCGCAGTGCTGCGCGGTACATCTTCTTGTTGAGCTTCTGAGAGTGATCCTGTGGACGAGCTGCGAAAGTGGTACCGCCGCCACGCCAGATTGGGCTACGGATAGTACCGGCACGAGCACGGCCAGTGCCTTTCTGACGCCAAGGGCGCTTACCGCCACCACGTACGTCGGAACGGGTCTTTTGCTGCTTGCTACCTTGACGGCCGCCGGCCATGTAGGCCACGACTGCTTGGTGAACGAGCGTCTCGTTGAATTCGCCGCCAAATGTCAGTTCGGAAACTTCGATCGCTTGAGCGTCATTTACATTTAATTGCATGTCAGCTTCCCCTTAACCGCGAGCCTTGGCCGCTGGACGTACAACCAGGTTGCCGCCAGTAGCGCCAGGAACAGCACCCTTGACCAACAACAGATTGCGTTCAGCGTCGACGCGCACTACTTCGAGGGACTGCACGGTCACGCGCTCAGCGCCCATATGACCGGACATTTTTTTGCCCTTGAATACACGACCAGGAGTCTGGCACTGGCCAATAGAGCCCGGGACGCGGTGGGAAACGGAGTTACCGTGAGTGTTGTCTTGACCACGGAAATTCCAACGCTTGATCGTACCCTGGAAGCCTTTACCCTTGGACTGACCGGTTACATCAACCAGTTGACCAGCGGCGAAGATTTCAGCGTTGATCAGATCGCCAGCTTGGTAGTCGCCGTCTTCAAGACGGAACTCCATGACAGTACGACCAGCTGCAACGTTTGCTTTAGCGAAGTGACCTGCTTGAGCAGCAGTCACGCGCGAAGCACGACGCTCGCCGACAGTGACTTGCACTGCACGATAGCCATCGGTTTCTTCAGTTTTGAACTGGGTGACGCGATTCGGTTCGATCTCAATGACCGTGACCGGAATGGAGACACCTTCTTCGGTGAAAATACGGGTCATACCGCATTTACGACCGACTACACCAATAGTCATGTTGTAAACCTCATGAGTGTACGGGGCTTTCACCCGCTATGGCCGCCCATTTCAGAGCGTTACACGACTAAGACCCAAGTCTTAGCCGAGGCTGATCTGTACTTCCACACCGGCCGCCAGATCGAGCTTCATAAGTGCATCAACGGTTTTATCCGTTGGCTGGACGATGTCCAGTACGCGCTTATGAGTACGGATCTCGTACTGGTCACGCGCGTCTTTGTTGACGTGCGGGGAGACCAGAACGGTGAACCGCTCTTTACGGGTAGGCAGTGGAATTGGACCACGCACTTGAGCACCAGTACGTTTCGCGGTTTCCACGATTTCCTGGGTGGATTGGTCGATCAGGCGATGGTCAAAAGCCTTCAACCTGATACGGATTTGCTGATTTTGCATTGGATTTCAGACTCCGGCTGCTATTCCCACCGGGCGCAATACGCCCGTTAAAAGGAGGCGCAATTCTATAGACGCCCTAGATAGGTGTCAACCCAATAAAAAAGGCCCCCGCTAAGCGGGGGCCTTTTCAAAACATCAGAGCTCACTCAAAAGAGAGATTACTCGATGATTTTAGCTACAACGCCAGCACCAACGGTACGGCCGCCTTCACGGATAGCGAAGCGCAGACCGTCTTCCATTGCGATGGTTTTGATCAGGGTAACAGTCATTTGAATGTTATCGCCTGGCATTACCATTTCAACGCCTTCTGGCAATTCGCAGTTACCGGTCACGTCAGTAGTACGGAAGTAGAACTGTGGACGGTAGCCTTTGAAGAACGGAGTATGACGGCCGCCTTCTTCTTTGCTCAGAACGTAAACTTCTGCGGTGAACTTGGTGTGCGGCTTGACCGAACCCGGCTTAACCAGAACCTGGCCACGCTCAACGTCGTCACGCTTGGTACCACGCAGCAGAACGCCGCAGTTCTCGCCAGCACGACCTTCGTCGAGCAGTTTGCGGAACATTTCAACACCGGTGCAGGTGGTGACAGTAGTGTCACGCAGACCAACGATTTCCAGTGGATCCTGAACGCGAACGATACCGCGCTCGATACGACCAGTCACAACAGTACCGCGACCGGAGATCGAGAATACGTCTTCGATTGGCATCAGGAACGGCTTGTCGGTCAGACGAACTGGTTCTGGGATGTAGCTGTCCAGAGTTTCAACCAGTTTACGAACGGCAGTGGTGCCCATTTCGTTTTCGTCGTTGCCTTCCAGAGCCATACGAGCAGAACCGATGATGATCGGAGTGTCGTCGCCCGGGAAGTCGTAAGTGCTCAGCAGATCGCGCACTTCCATCTCAACCAGTTCCAGCAGCTCAGCGTCGTCTACCAGGTCAGCCTTGTTCAGGAAAACCACGATGTACGGAACGCCAACCTGGCGGGACAGCAGGATGTGCTCACGGGTTTGTGGCATCGGACCATCAGCGGCCGAGCAAACCAGGATAGCGCCGTCCATCTGGGCAGCACCAGTGATCATGTTCTTCACGTAGTCAGCGTGACCTGGGCAGTCAACGTGAGCGTAGTGACGAATAGTCGAGTTGTACTCAACGTGCGCGGTGTTGATGGTGATACCACGAGCTTTTTCTTCTGGTGCGCTGTCGATCTTGTCGAAGTCAACACGAGCCGAACCGAAAACTTCGGAGCAGACGCGAGTCAGAGCAGCGGTCAGAGTGGTTTTACCGTGGTCAACGTGGCCGATGGTGCCAACGTTTACGTGCGGTAGGGAACGATCAAATTTTTCTTTAGCCACGACAATTAACTCCTTGCCTAAAGGACTGAATCAGCCTTGTTTTTTGGATACAGTTTCAGCGATGTGCGCCGGAGCTGTGTTGTATTTTTTGAATTCCATAGAGTAGCTTGCGCGACCCTGGGACATGGAGCGAACGTCGGTCGCATAACCGAACATCTCACCCAACGGAACCTCGGCGCGAATCACTTTGCCGGAAACCGTGTCTTCCATACCCAAGATCATGCCGCGACGACGGTTAAGGTCGCCCATGACATCACCCATATAGTCTTCAGGTGTAACAACTTCTACCGCCATGATTGGCTCAAGCAACTCACCACCGCCCTTCTGGGCCAGTTGCTTGGTTGCCATGGAAGCAGCCACCTTAAACGCCATCTCGTTGGAGTCGACGTCGTGGTAAGAACCGTCAAAAACGGTTGCTTTCAGGCCGATCAGCGGATAGCCGGCAACAACACCGTTCTTCATCTGCTCTTCGATACCCTTCTGGATAGCAGGGATGTATTCCTTAGGAACAACACCACCTACTACTTCGTTCACGAATTGCAGACCTTCCTGACCTTCGTCAGCAGGAGCAAAACGGATCCAGCAGTGACCGAACTGACCACGACCGCCGGATTGACGAACGAACTTGCCTTCGATTTCACAGTTCTTCGTGATGCGCTCACGATAGGAAACCTGAGGCTTACCGATGTTGGCTTCGACGTTGAACTCACGGCGCATCCGGTCAACCAGGATGTCCAAGTGCAGCTCGCCCATGCCGGAGATGATCGTTTGACCAGTCTCTTCATCAGTCTTGACGCGGAAAGATGGATCTTCCTGAGCAAGCTTGCCCAGAGCGATACCCATTTTTTCCTGGTCATCCTTGGTCTTAGGCTCTACGGCAACCGAAATAACCGGCTCCGGGAAGTCCATGCGAACCAGGATGATTGGCTTGGCAGCGTCGCACAAAGTCTCACCAGTGGTGACGTCCTTCATGCCGATCAGGGCCGCGATGTCACCAGCGCGTACTTCCTTGATCTCTTCACGGGCGTTTGCGTGCATTTGCACCATACGACCCACGCGCTCTTTCTTGCCTTTAACCGAGTTGATCACGCCGTCGCCGGAGGCCAACACGCCCGAGTAAACGCGAACGAAGGTCAAAGTACCCACGAATGGGTCGGTAGCGATCTTGAACGCCAGAGCCGAGAACGGCTCGTTGTCATCGGCGTGACGCTCCATTTCTTCTTCCTCGTTATCAGGGTTGGAACCCTTGATAGCAGGAATGTCGGTTGGAGCAGGCAGGTAGTCGATAACGGCGTCGAGAACCAGGGGAACACCCTTGTTCTTGAACGAGGAACCGCAAACAGCCAAGACGATCTCACCAGCGATAGTACGCTGACGCAGAGCGGCCTTGATTTCCACGTTGGTGAGCTCTTCACCTTCGAGGTATTTGTTCATCAGCTCTTCGCTGGCTTCGGCAGCAGCCTCAACCATGTTGTTGCGCCACTCGTCAGCCAGTTCCTGAAGTTCTTCAGGGATAGGCTTACGAACAGGAACCATACCCTTGTCGGAATCATTCCAGTAAACAGCTTCCATGTTGATCAGATCGATCTGACCCTGGAAGTTGTCTTCGGAACCGATAGCCAACTGGATAGGCACCGGAGTGTGACCCAGACGCTGCTTGATCTGACCGATCACGCGCAGGAAGTTGGCACCAGCACGGTCCATCTTGTTTACATAAACAAGACGTGGAACACCGTACTTGTTGGCTTGACGCCATACGGTTTCCGACTGAGGCTCAACACCCGAGGTGCCGCAGAACACAACGACAGCGCCGTCGAGTACGCGCAGGGAACGTTCAACTTCAATGGTGAAGTCTACGTGGCCCGGGGTATCGATTACGTTGAAGCGATGCTCGTCTTTGTACTGCTTCTCGGAACCTTTCCAGAAGGCGGTAATAGCAGCAGAAGTAATGGTAATACCACGCTCCTGCTCCTGAACCATCCAGTCTGTGGTCGCGGCGCCGTCATGCACCTCGCCCATTTTGTGACTTTTGCCGGTGTAAAACAGTACGCGCTCGGTGGTGGTGGTTTTACCAGCATCCACGTGAGCGACGATACCGATGTTACGGTAGCGGCTAATCGGAGTAGTACGAGCCATAAAGCCCTCGCAAAATTAGTGAAGCTAAAATTAGAAGCGGTAGTGCGAGAAAGCTTTGTTGGCTTCAGCCATACGGTGCACGTCTTCACGCTTCTTAACAGCAGCACCTTTACCTTCAGCAGCGTCCAACAGTTCGCCGGCCAAACGCAGAGCCATAGACTTCTCGCCGCGCTTACGGGCGAAGTCTACCAACCAGCGCATTGCCAGAGCGTTACGACGGGACGGGCGAACTTCAACCGGAACCTGGTAAGTAGCACCGCCTACACGGCGCGACTTCACTTCGACCAGCGGAGCGATGGCGTCGAGAGCTTTCTCGAAGATTTCCAGGGGGTCGCTGTTCTTGCGTTCTTTAACCTTTTCCAGCGCGCCATAAACGATACGCTCGGCAACGGCTTTCTTGCCGCTTTCCATCACGTGGTTCATGAACTTGGCCAGGATTTGGCTTCCGTATTTTGGATCGTCAAGCACTTCGCGCTTGGCTGCTACGCGTCTTCTTGGCATGGATAAGCCCTCAAACGGTCTTCAGGTTCGCTCGGAATCGGTGCCCTTTCGGGACGCCTCCGACCTTACTCTTATCGACTCAGAAAATAAGATGATTCAGGTTTACAAAAAGCCGCTACTACTTAGGCTTCTTGGTACCGTACTTCGAACGACCCTGGTTACGACCTTTAACGCCGGAAGTATCCAAGGAACCGCGTACGGTGTGATAACGAACACCTGGCAAGTCTTTTACACGACCGCCGCGGATCAGTACCACGCTGTGCTCTTGCAGGTTGTGGCCTTCACCGCCGATGTACGAGGAAACCTCGAAACCGTTGGTCAGACGCACACGGCATACTTTACGCAGTGCCGAGTTAGGTTTTTTCGGCGTGGTGGTATACACACGGGTGCATACGCCACGACGTTGCGGGCAGTTCTGCAGCGCAGGTACGTCGGATTTCTCGACGATACGCTTACGCGGCTGACGTACCAGCTGGTTGATAGTTGCCATCTACTAGCTCCACTGTTGTCTTGCGACGCTATTGTCTTGCAAGAAAAGCAAAATGGCAGGAACGAATTCCCGCCAAATTTAGGGGTACAAGAGTCTAAAGAGGATCTTGTCCCCAGTCAAGGCAAGGCCCCGACCTCCCCTCGCGTCGAACCGGGGCAAAAATGCCTCGATCCGACGAACGGGAGTGTCAGGGCCCAGACTCATCTATCGCAGAACTCAGTTACCGCTTGAGTTCAGCGCTTCGGTCAGTGCAGCTTCCACTTCACTGGCGCTTACGCGCAGCGGCTTGTCAGCATCACGGCGACGCTTACGCTCGCTGTGATAAGCCAAACCGGTACCCGCCGGGATCAGACGACCCACGACTACGTTTTCTTTCAGGCCGCGCAGGTAATCGCGCTTGCCGGTTACCGCTGCTTCGGTCAGTACGCGAGTGGTCTCCTGGAAGGAGGCCGCCGAGATGAACGACTCAGTGGACAACGACGCCTTGGTGATACCCAGCAACACCCGAGTGAACTTGGAAACGAATTTCTCTTCGTTCGCCAGGCGCTCGTTTTCTACCAGTACGTGAGTCAGTTCCATCTGGTCGCCCTTGATGAAACTGGAATCGCCGGATTCAGCGATTTCAACTTTACGCAGCATCTGACGCAGGATGGTCTCGATGTGCTTGTCGTTGATCTTCACGCCTTGCAGGCGGTAAACGTCCTGGATCTCGTTAACGATGTACTTGGCCAGCGCACTCACACCCAGCAGACGCAGGATGTCGTGTGGATCGCTCGGACCGTCGGAGATAACTTCGCCGCGGTTTACCTGTTCGCCTTCGAACACGTTCAGGTGACGCCACTTCGGAATCAGCTCTTCATACGGATCGCTACCGTCGTTCGGGGTAATGACCAGACGGCGCTTGCCCTTGGTCTCTTTACCGAACGCGATGGTGCCGCTGACTTCAGCCAGAATCGACGCTTCTTTCGGACGACGAGCTTCGAACAAGTCGGCAACACGCGGCAGACCACCGGTGATGTCACGGGTCTTCGAAGTTTCTTGCGGGATACGCGCGATAACATCACCGATCGCGATCTTCGCACCATCCGCTACACCGACCAGGGCGTTGGCTGGCAGGAAGTACTGAGCGATTACGTCAGTGCCTGGCAGCAACAGGTCCTTGCCGTTGTCGTCGACCATCTTCACGGCAGGACGGATGTCTTTGCCGGCAGCTGGACGATCTTTGGCGTCGAGTACTTCAATGTTGGTCATACCGGTCAATTCGTCAGTCTGACGCTTGATCGTGATGCCTTCTTCCATGCCCACGTAGGTCACGGTACCTTTCATTTCGGTAACGATTGGGTGAGTGTGCGGATCCCACTTGGCCACGATTGCGCCAGCGTCGACCTTGTCACCTTCTTTAACCGAAATCACAGCACCGTACGGCAGCTTGTAACGCTCACGCTCACGACCGTAGTCATCAGCGATGGCCAGCTCACCGGAACGGGACACAGCAACCAGGTGACCATCCACTCGCTCAACGTGCTTGAGGTTATGCAGGCGGACGGTACCGCCATTCTTCACCTGAACGCTGTCGGCTGCGGAGGTCCGGCTTGCCGCACCACCGATGTGGAACGTACGCATGGTCAGCTGGGTACCCGGCTCACCGATGGACTGGGCAGCGATAACGCCGACCGCTTCACCGATGTTCACCTGGTGACCACGAGCCAAGTCACGGCCATAGCACTTGGCGCAGATGCCGTAGCGGGTTTCGCAGCTGATCGGCGAGCGAACGATCACTTCGTCGATGCTGTTGAGTTCGATGAACTCGACCCACTTCTCGTCAACCAGGGTGCCGGCAGGAACGATAACTTCCTCGGTACCTGGCTTGAATACGTCACGGGCAATAACACGACCCAATACGCGCTCACCCAGCGGCTCTACAACGTCACCGCCTTCAATGTGCGGCGTCATCAGCAGGCCGTGCTCGGTGCCGCAATCGATCTCGGTTACAACCAGATCTTGTGCAACGTCTACCAGACGACGAGTCAGGTAACCGGAGTTAGCGGTTTTCAACGCGGTATCCGCAAGACCCTTACGAGCACCGTGAGTGGAGATGAAGTACTGAAGTACGCTCAAACCTTCACGGAAGTTCGCAGTGATCGGCGTTTCGATGATGGAACCGTCCGGCTTGGCCATCAGGCCACGCATACCGGCGAGCTGACGGATCTGCGCAGCAGAACCCCGTGCGCCCGAGTCGGCCATCATGTACATCGAGTTGAAGGACTCTTGGTCAACTTCGTCGCCGTGACGGTCGATGACTTTCTCTTTCGAGAGGTTGGCCATCATCGCCTTGGACACTTCGTCGTTGGCCTTGGACCAAAGGTCGATCACCTTGTTGTACTTCTCGCCCTGGGTTACCAGGCCGGAGGCGTACTGGCTCTCGATCTCTTTCACTTCGTCAGTGGCAGCACTGATGATGCGGGCTTTTTCATCCGGGATAACGAAGTCGTTAACGCCGATGGAAACGCCGGAGATAGTCGAGTAAGCGAAACCTGTGTACATCAACTGGTCAGCGAAGATAACGGTCTCTTTCAAACCAACCACGCGGTAGCACTGGTTGATCAGCTTGGAGATCGCCTTTTTCTTCATCGGCAGGTTGACGACGTCGTACGACAGACCTTTTGGCACAACCTGGTACAACAGCGCACGGCCGACAGTGGTGTCGACGATACGGGTGTTGCTCACGCTGCCGCCGTCACGGTCGTTGACGGTTTCGTGGATCCGCACCTTGACCTTGGCGTGCAGTGCGGCTTCGCCGGCACGGAACACACGGTCAACTTCTTGCAGGTCAGCGAACACACGACCTTCGCCTTTGGCGTTGATCGCTTCACGAGTCATGTAGTACAGACCCAATACAACGTCCTGCGACGGAACGATGATTGGCTCACCGTTGGCTGGCGACAGAATGTTGTTGGTCGACATCATCAACGCACGCGCTTCCAACTGGGCTTCCAGTGTCAGCGGTACGTGCACGGCCATTTGGTCGCCGTCGAAGTCGGCGTTGTACGCGGCACAGACCAGAGGGTGCAGCTGGATAGCCTTACCTTCGATCAGCACCGGTTCAAACGCCTGGATACCCAGACGGTGAAGGGTCGGTGCACGGTTGAGGAGAACCGGGTGTTCGCGAATCACTTCAGCGAGAACGTCCCAAACCTCTGGCAGTTCGCGCTCGACCATCTTCTTGGCCGCTTTGATGGTGGTCGCGAGACCGCGCATTTCCAGCTTGCCGAAGATGAACGGCTTGAACAGCTCGAGTGCCATCTTCTTAGGCAGACCGCACTGGTGCAGACGCAGGGTCGGGCCTACGGTAATTACCGAACGACCGGAGTAGTCAACACGCTTACCGAGCAAGTTCTGACGGAAACGACCTTGCTTACCCTTGATCATGTCAGCCAAGGATTTCAGAGGACGCTTGTTGGAACCGGTGATAGCGCGGCCACGACGACCGTTGTCGAGCAGGGCATCGACCGCTTCTTGCAACATACGCTTTTCGTTGCGCACGATGATGTCCGGAGCGGACAGATCAAGCAGGCGCTTCAAGCGGTTGTTACGGTTGATCACGCGGCGGTACAGGTCGTTGAGGTCGGACGTCGCGAAACGACCACCGTCCAACGGTACCAGCGGACGCAGGTCTGGCGGCAGAACCGGCAGAACGGTCAGCACCATCCACTCTGGCAAGTTGCCGGAACCCTGGAAGGCCTCCATCAACTTCAGACGCTTGGACAGCTTCTTGATCTTGGTTTCGGAGTTGGTTTGCGGAATCTCTTCACGCAGACGACCAATCTCGTGCTCCAGGTCGATAGCGTGCAGCAGCTCGCGGACAGCTTCGGCACCCATGCGGGCATCGAAATCGTCGCCGAACTCTTCAAGCGCTTCGAAGTACTGCTCGTCGTTCAGCAGCTGACCTTTTTCAAGGGTGGTCATGCCTGGGTCGATAACGACATAGCTCTCGAAGTAGAGAACACGTTCGATATCACGCAGGGTCATGTCCATCAGCAAGCCGATACGGGACGGCAGCGATTTCAGGAACCAGATGTGGGCAACCGGCGAAGCCAGTTCGATGTGCGCCATGCGCTCACGACGAACCTTGGCCAGTGCGACTTCAACGCCACACTTCTCACAGATCACACCCCGGTGCTTCAAGCGCTTGTACTTACCGCACAGGCACTCGTAATCCTTTACCGGGCCAAAGATCTTGGCGCAGAACAGGCCGTCACGCTCAGGTTTGAACGTACGGTAGTTGATGGTTTCCGGCTTTTTAACTTCACCGAACGACCACGAACGGATCATCTCAGGCGATGCCAATCCAATACGGATGGCGTCGAACTCTTCGACTTGACCCTGGTTTTTCAGCAAATTCAGTAGGTCTTTCAAGGCCTTTCCTCCTGGCGGAGCAGAGAGCGGGCTAAACAGCCCCGCTCTCGATTCGCGTCACGTGTTATTCGGTTTCCAGATCGATATCGATGCCGAGGGAACGAATTTCTTTGATCAACACGTTGAAGGACTCGGGCATGCCCGGCTCCATACGGTGATCGCCGTCCACGATGTTTTTGTACATCTTGGTACGACCGTTCACATCGTCCGACTTCACTGTGAGCATTTCTTGCAGAGTGTATGCAGCACCGTATGCTTCCAGTGCCCAGACCTCCATCTCCCCGAAACGCTGACCACCGAACTGAGCCTTACCACCCAGCGGCTGCTGGGTAACCAGGCTGTACGAACCGGTAGAACGAGCGTGCATCTTGTCGTCTACCAAGTGGTTCAGCTTCAGCATGTACATGTAGCCAACAGTAACCGGGCGCTCGAACTTGTTGCCGGTACGGCCGTCGAACAGCTGCATCTGGCCGCTTTCTGGCAGGTCTGCCAGTTTCAGCATGGCCTTGATTTCGCTTTCCTTGGCACCGTCGAACACCGGGGTAGCCATTGGAACGCCGCCGCGCAGGTTCTTCGCCAGATCCAGGATTTCCTGGTCGGAGAAGGTGTCCAGCTCTTCGTTGCGACCGCCGATCTCGTTGTAGATCTCGTGCAGGAACTTACGCAGGTCTGCGACTTTGCGCTGCTCTTCGATCATGCGGTTGATCTTCTCGCCCAGACCTTTGGCCGCGAGGCCCAGGTGGGTTTCAAGGATCTGACCAACGTTCATACGCGAAGGTACGCCCAACGGGTTGAGGACGACGTCGACCGGGGTGCCATTGGCATCGTGCGGCATGTCTTCAACCGGCATGATCACAGAGACCACACCCTTGTTACCGTGACGACCGGCCATCTTGTCGCCCGGTTGGATGCGGCGACGGATTGCCAGGTAAACCTTGACGATTTTCAGCACGCCTGGAGCCAGGTCATCGCCCTGCTGCAGTTTGCGCTTCTTGTCTTCGAACTTGTCGTCCAGCAGACGGCGGCGATCAACGATATAGGCCTGGGCCTTCTCGAGCTGCTCGTTCAGAGCATCTTCAGCCATGCGCAGTTTGAACCACTGCCCGTGCTCAAGACCGTCGAGGATTTCGTCGGTGATGTCCTGACCTTTCTTCAGGCCTGCGCCGCCTTCAGCCTTGTGGCCTACCAGAGCGGAACGCAGACGTTCGAAGGTCGCGCCTTCAACGATACGGAACTCTTCGTTCAGGTCCTTGCGGATCTCGTCGAGCTGAGTCTTCTCGATGGACAGTGCACGAGCATCACGCTCAACGCCGTCACGGGTGAAGACCTGTACGTCGATGACCGTACCCTTGGTACCGGTAGGTACACGCAGGGAGGTGTCTTTAACGTCGCTGGCTTTTTCACCGAAGATGGCGCGCAGCAGCTTCTCTTCCGGCGTCAGTTGGGTCTCGCCTTTCGGAGTGACCTTACCGACCAGGATGTCGCCAGCGCCAACTTCAGCACCAACATAAACGATACCGGCTTCGTCCAGCTTGTTCAGTGCAGCTTCACCCACGTTCGGGATGTCTGCAGTGATTTCCTCAGGCCCAAGCTTGGTATCACGCGCCACACAGGTCAGTTCCTGGATGTGGATCGTGGTGAAGCGGTCTTCTTGAACCACACGCTCGGACAGGCAGATGGAGTCTTCGAAGTTGAAGCCGTTCCATGCCATGAACGCGATGCGCATGTTCTGGCCGAGAGCCAGTTCACCCATGTCGGTGGACGGGCCGTCAGCCATGATGTCGCTACGCTGAACGCGATCACCCTTGCTCACCAGCGGACGCTGGTTGATGCAGGTGTTCTGGTTCGAGCGGGTGTATTTGGTCAGGTTGTAGATGTCGACACCGGCTTCGCCAGTTTCTACTTCGTCATCGGCAACACGAACCACGATACGGCTGGCATCAACGGAGTCGATCACGCCGCCACGACGAGCCACGACGCAAACGCCGGAGTCACGTGCTACGTTGCGCTCCATGCCGGTACCTACCAGCGGCTTGTCAGCACGCAGGGTCGGTACAGCTTGACGCTGCATGTTGGAACCCATCAACGCACGGTTGGCGTCATCGTGTTCCAGGAACGGGATCAGCGACGCTGCAACCGAAACTACCTGCTTCGGAGAAACGTCCATCAAGGTGACGTCTTCCGGCGCCTTGACGGTGAACTCGTTCAAGTGACGAACAGCTACCAGCTCGTCGACCAGGACTTTCTTGTCGTTCATCGTGGCCGAAGCCTGAGCGATCACGTGATCAGCTTCTTCGATGGCGGACAGGAATACGATCTCGTCGGTGACTAGGGCGTCTTTCACCACACGGTATGGGCTTTCGAGGAAGCCGTACTGGTTGGTGCGCGCATAGGCAGCCAGGGAGTTGATCAGACCGATGTTCGGACCTTCCGGCGTTTCGATCGGGCATACACGACCGTAATGCGTCGGGTGTACGTCACGGACTTCAAAGCCAGCACGCTCACGGGTCAGACCGCCCGGGCCCAGTGCAGAAACACGGCGCTTGTGGGTGATCTCGGAGAGCGGGTTGTTCTGGTCCATGAACTGCGAAAGCTGGCTGGAACCGAAGAACTCTTTCACCGCCGCAGCCACTGGCTTGGCGTTGATCAGGTCTTGCGGCATCAGGCCTTCGCTTTCAGCCATCGACAGACGCTCTTTGACCGCACGCTCAACACGCACCAGGCCAACGCGGAACTGGTTCTCGGCCATTTCGCCTACGCAGCGAACACGACGGTTACCCAGGTGGTCGATGTCATCGACGATGCCTTTGCCGTTACGGATGTCGACCAAAGTCTTCAATACCGCGACGATGTCTTCCTTGCACAGCACGCCCGAACCTTCGATCTCGGTACGACCGATACGACGGTTGAACTTCATCCGGCCGACCGCAGACAGGTCATAACGCTCAGGGCTGAAGAACAGGTTGTTGAACAGGGTTTCGGCAGCGTCTTTGGTTGGCGGCTCACCAGGACGCATCATGCGATAGATTTCGACCAGCGCTTCCAATTGGTTGCTGGTGGAGTCGATCTTCAGTGTGTCGGAGATGAACGGACCGCAGTCGATATCGTTGGTGTACAGGGTCTCGATGCGAACAACCTGGGCCTTGGCGATTTTGGCCAGGATCTCGGTGTTCAGCTCGGTGTTGCACTCAGCCAGGATTTCGCCTGTAGCCGGGTGAACGATGACCTTGGCGGTAGTGCGACCCAGAACGTAGTCCAGAGGCACTTCCAGCTCTTTGATACCGGCTTTTTCGATCTGGTTGATGTGGCGCGCAGTGATACGACGGCCAGCCTCAACGATGACCTTGCCTTTTTCATCCTGGATGTCCAGGACGGCAATTTCACCACGCAGACGCGAAGCGATCAGCTCCAGCTTGAGGGTTTCATCCTTCAGGCTGAATACGTTGGTGGTATAAAAAGCGTCCAGCACTTGCTCAGTGGTATAGCCGAGTGCGCGCAGCAGTACCGAGGCCGGCAGCTTGCGACGACGGTCGATACGTACGAACACGCAGTCTTTCGGGTCGAACTCGAAGTCCAACCACGAACCGCGGTACGGAATGATCCGCGCGGAGTACAGGAGTTTGCCGGAGCTGTGCGTCTTGCCGCGGTCGTGGTCGAAGAACACGCCCGGGGAACGGTGCAGCTGGGAAACGATTACACGCTCGGTACCGTTGATTACGAAGGTACCGTTCTCGGTCATCAATGGGATTTCGCCCATGTAGACTTCTTGCTCTTTGATGTCCTTGATCGCTTTGTTCGACGATTCTTTGTCGAAAATGATCAAACGGACTTTTACCCGCAAAGGTACGGCGTACGTAACGCCACGTAACACGCATTCTTTGACATCAAATGCCGGTTCGCCCAGGCGATAACCGACGTACTCCAGCGCAGCATTGCCGGAGTAGCTGATGATCGGGAAAACGGATTTGAAGGCCGCATGCAGGCCCACGTCGCGGAACTGATCTTTGGTCGCTCCCGCCTGCAAGAATTCACGATACGAATCCAGCTGGATAGCCAGAAGGTACGGGACATCCATGACGTCCGGCAACTTGCTAAAGTCCTTGCGGATACGTTTTTTCTCAGTATATGAGTAAGCCATCAGCGTTCCCCAGCTTGGTCACCTGCTTGTTTGGCCCCTCCGACGGGAGCAGCCAGAAAATCTTGCAAACCCCATGGTTTGCACCACCGCTTCGGGTGGCTACAGCGCGTTAATGGCGGCGACCGAGTCGACAGCCAAGAACGGAAAAAGGCCGGTGGCAAGAGCCACCAGCCATCAGCCTTCAGCTTAACGCTTGGGCTGGAGACGCAAGGTCGATGCTTACTTCAGCTCGACTTTAGCGCCTGCTTCTTCCAGAGTAGCTTTGGCTTTGTCAGCTGCGTCTTTAGTAACAGCTTCCAGAACCATGGCAGGAGCGCCGTCAACTACAGCCTTGGCTTCTTTCAGGCCCAGACCTGTCAGTTCACGTACTGCCTTGATCACGTTTACTTTCTTCTCGCCAGCTTCGGTCAGCATGACGTTGAATTCGGTTTGCTCTTCAACAACGGCAGCAGCAGCAGCTGGACCGGCGGAAGCAGCGGCAGCGGAAACGCCGAATTTTTCTTCGAAAGCTTTGATCAGCTCAACAACCTGCAGAACCGACATTTCAGCTACGGCGTTGAGGATATCGTCTTGGGAGATAGACATTGCTGTATTTCCTGAATTGGGGGACGGCCTACGCGGCCATCGAAATAAACAAAAATACGCGAGAGAGGTTGCTCAGCCTTAGGCTGCGGCAGCTTCTTTTTGCTCGCGAACTGCAGCCAGAGTACGAGCCAGCTTGCTGGTAGCGCCTTGAATCACGCTCATCAGCTGCGAAATGGCTTCGTCGCGGGTCGGCAGTGTTGCCAGTACGTCGATTTGGTTAGCTGCGAGGAACTTGCCCTCGAACGCAGCTGCCTTGATCTCGAACTTATCCTGACTCTTGGCGAATTCTTTGAACAAACGGGCAGCAGCGCCTGGATGATCTTTAGAGAACGCGATCAGAGTCGGGCCGGTGAACACGTCGTTGAGAACACTGTATTCAGTGTCAGCAACGGCGCGCTTGAGCAGGGTGTTACGTACAACACGTACGTATACGCCAGCTTCACGAGCCTCTTTACGGAGTCCGGTCATAGCGCCTACTGTCACACCACGGGCATCAGCCACGACAGCGGACAGAGCAGCTTTGGCAGCCTCGTTGACTTCAGCGACGATGGCCTTCTTGTCTTCGAGATTAATTGCCACGGGTTTAACTCCTGCTTGTTACCGTTTCATCTGGCCTAGGCCTGATGTCGTTTTGGTGTCTGATTCGGTAAGGAACCGGGAGCACCATCTGCGTAGGCTTGTTGGTTTAAGACTTGCGTCGCCTACGGTCTTGGATAGCCCCCGCCAGGCAGGGACCCCAATCTTTCAATTGGCGCAATTACTTGCGCCAATTTATGTCTTATACGTCCAGCGAGCCTTGGTCGATGACCAGGCCTGGGCCCATAGTGGTGCTCAGGGTAACGCGCTTGACGTAGATACCTTTCGAAGAAGCAGGCTTGATACGCTTCAGATCAGCGATCAGGGCTTCAACGTTTTCCTTCAGCTTGACGGCATCGAAGCCGACTTTGCCAACGGAGGTGTGAATGATGCCGTTTTTGTCGGTGCGATAACGAACCTGACCAGCCTTGGCGTTTTTAACCGCGGTAGCTACGTCTGGAGTTACGGTGCCGACTTTAGGGTTAGGCATCAGGCCACGTGGACCGAGGATCTGACCCAACTGACCTACAACGCGCATTGCATCCGGGGAAGCAATTACGACGTCATAGTTCAGGTCGCCGCCTTTCATTTCGGCAGCCAGGTCATCCATGCCAACGCGATCAGCACCAGCGGCCAGAGCAGCTTCAGCAGCTGGGCCTTGGGTGAAGACGGCAACACGTACAGTCTTGCCAGTACCGTGTGGCAGCACAGTAGCGCTACGAACGACCTGGTCGGATTTACGTGGGTCAACGCCCAGGTTCACAGCAACGTCAACAGACTCGCTGAACTTGACAGTCGACAGCTCGGTCAGCAGGGCAGCAGCGTCTACGAAGTTGTAGGACTTGCCCGCTTCGATTTTGCCGGCGATAGCCTTTTGGCGCTTGGTCAGCTTAGCCATTACACACCCTCCACGTTAAGGCCCATGCTACGAGCAGAACCGGCGATGGTACGCACGGCTGCATCCATATCAGCTGCAGTCAGATCCGCGTTTTTGGTTTTCGCGATTTCTTCCAGCTGAGCACGGGTTACAGTGCCAACCTTAACGGTGTTAGGACGAGCGGAACCGCTGGTCAGACCGGCAGCTTTCTTCAGCAAAACCGAAGCCGGGGTCGACTTGGTTTCGAAGGTGAAGCTACGGTCGCTGTATACAGTGATGATCACTGGAGTCGGCAGACCTGGCTCAAGACCCTGAGTACGGGCGTTGAAGGCCTTGCAGAATTCCATGATGTTCACGCCGTGCTGACCCAGAGCTGGACCGACGGGTGGGCTAGGGTTGGCCTGAGCGGCCTTCACTTGCAGCTTGATGTAAGCGGTAATCTTCTTGGCCATGAGGCACTCCAATTACGGGTTCAAACGCCTCGAAAGGCTCCCCGGTTACTTGCGCGTTTATCCCAGTGACGACAAAACCCCACAGCCTAGGCTGCGGGGTTGGGATGCTTGCCCAGCTAGACCTTTTCGACCTGGCTGAACTCCAACTCTACCGGGGTAGAGCGACCGAAAATGAGCACTGCCACTTGGATCCGGCTCTTTTCGTAGTTAACTTCTTCGACCGTACCGTTAAAATCAGCGAACGGACCGTCTGTAACGCGAACAACCTCACCCGGCTCGAACAATGTCTTCGGCTTGGGCTTGTCGCTACCGTCAGCAACACGACGCAGAATTGCTTCCGCCTCTTTGTCGGTGATCGGAGCAGGCTTGTCGGCAGTACCACCAATGAAGCCCATGACGCGAGGGGTATCCTTGACCAAGTGCCAAGTACCTTCGTTCATGTCCATTTGTACCAGCACGTAGCCAGGGAAGAACTTGCGTTCGCTTTTGCGCTTCTGCCCATTCCGCATTTCAACCACTTCTTCAGTGGGAACCAGAATTTCGCCGAAGCCATCTTCCATGCCTGCCAGCTTTACGCGCTCCAGCAAAGAGCGCATAACATGCTTCTCGTAACCCGAGTAAGCATGCACAACGTACCAACGCTTAGCCACGGGACACCCTTAGCCAACAATCAAGGAAACAAGCCAGCCGAGCAGGGAATCAAGCCCCCACAACAGCAACGCCATAACCAGAACAACAGCCACGACAATCAATGTGGTCTGAGTGGTTTCTTGGCGAGTCGGCCAAACGACTTTACGGATTTCGGTGCGAGCTTCCTTAACCAGTACCGCGAAGGACTTGCCTTTGGCAGTCTGCAGGCCTACAAAGGCAGCTACAGCAGCGAGGGCAAGCAAAGCGAGTACACGGTACAGGATCGGCGAAGCAGAATAGTACTGATTGCCAACAACGCCTACGACCACCAAGGCGACTACAGCGAGCCACTTTACCAGATCGAAACGAGAGCTTTGAGCTTCAGCCTTAGGAGTCATCTATGAAGATCCTGTGAAAAGAAAGCCAGACACACCACGTGAATCTGGCAGGTCAGGAGGGAATCGAACCCCCAACCTACGGTTTTGGAGACCGTCGCTCTGCCAATTGAGCTACTGACCTAAAACAAAATCAGGCCGACCATTATGCAGGCCTGAAAAAGACTTTACAACAACCAACCCCACAAGACCTGAAACACCGAACAACATTCAAGCCGAGGCAGCTGTTAAAACAAAGGCAGATATTTTCATATCTGCCTTGTCATATGGAGCTCTTGAGCGGATTTGAACCGCTGACCTCACCCTTACCAAGGGTGTGCTCTACCAACTGAGCTACAAGAGCGAAACACCTTGCACAACCTGCAAACTTGGAGCGGGTAGCGGGAATCGAACCCGCATCATCAGCTTGGAAGGCTGAGGTTCTACCACTAAACTATACCCGCGGAGCTTGCAGCTCACGCTAAAAATGGTGGAGGGGGAAGGATTCGAACCTTCGAAGTCGTAGACGTCAGATTTACAGTCTGATCCCTTTGGCCGCTCGGGAACCCCTCCTAAGCGAGCCGGCATTTTACATCACGCCGACCTTCTGTCAAGCATTTTCTCATTTAAATTATGAGGTTAGCTGCATTGACGGTAGCTTCGCACTGTAGCCCTTAAAGGTCTTCACTGCGAAGCGGGCGCCATTCTATGCAAACTATTCGAGAGTTGCAATGCCTTCGCACAGCATTATTTTATGTTTTAACTCATTGAATTCATTAGCAAGGCTTTCAAAGGGCAGATCGTCAGCCAGGCGACGGCTTTCAGGGGCCACACGCAACCAATAACCCGAGGCGCTCTGTGCATTCAGCAACTGGACCGTGACCTTTATATCCAGGCTCGTGAGCCTCTGCTCAAGAGAAGAGGCTTGGCGTCGATCCGAGAAACCGCCGATGTACAAGCAGGTATTCTGCGCCTCCGCCGACCTCGCTCGATCACGCCGAGCCACCGCATCTGCCGACTCACTCAAGAGGCGAATATCTTGCTGCGCTCCTCGATGGAGATTCAAGGGCGTGACATCCTTGGCCCGCAATGGCGCCTCTTGCTGATGCCAGACGTAATAAAAAACATTGAGAACCAGTAAAAGTAAAAACAGCCAGCGCATAATCACCTCAAGACAAAGGACACGCCATCGCCAAACCAACAAACACCAGGTCCGGGACCAGCCGAGCCTGCGGCGCAGCATCCCTGACCAGGTCGGCATCGCCTCCAGTGAGGAAGACCGTGAAATCCTCCCCCCAATAGCCTCGCGCCAACTCGAGCTGAGTCAGCACGAAACCTCTAAGCATGAGCGTACAACCACGCTCGACGGCCTCTACGGTCGTGCGACCTGGAGAGAGACGCTCCAGCGCCCGCTCAGCGGCCGCGTCGTCGTAGCGTATCTTGCGAGTATGGGTTCGCAGTTGATTACGCATAAGCGGCATACCCGGACAAATAAAACCACCCAGGTGCTCACCGTCCGGACCGATAAAATCTGCGGTCGCCGCCGTACCAAAATCGAGTACCAGGCATGCACCTGACGCCAACTTGAACGCGCCTAGCATGGCCAGCCATCGATCCATTCCAAGGCGCTGGAAGTCTTCGTAGCCGTTGCGCACTCCGCTCATTTCTCGAGCAGAGGTGGCACAGGAAACAGCAACGCCAAATGCCCCTACCAACGCGGCTATCAACTTATCGGTCTCCTCAAGCGCGCGAACACTCACCAACCGACAACGCGTGAGCAATAGACCAGGCAAAGCCACCAAACTGTCGATCAGCGCAATATCCGAACCTGCGATGCCTTCGGCGCGGACACTTGCATCACTCGACTCAAGAACACGCCACTTGATAAAGCTATTTCCACAGTCGAGCTCAAGAATCATCACGCAACCTCAGGCTTAGCTCACCACCGCTGTATATTTTCTCAACGCCACCGACATCCAAACGCAACGCGCCCTGACAATCCACACCGAGCACAACCCCATCAATCCGATTGACACCCGCGATAAGCGACACACACTTCCCTTGCCACGCGTGATGCTGCTGCCATTCTGCTTGCAGCCCGGCAAAACCCGCAGCCTTGTGTCGGTCCAGGTAGGCTTGTAGTTGCAAGCCCAGTCGCGCCACCAGGTGATTGCGATCAACAGAAGAGCCCGTCTCGAGCTGCATCGAGGTCCACTGCTGATCAACCTCTACAGCCTTCTGCATATTCACATTGATACCTATCCCTAGCACAACGTGACAGATATCTGCGGGATCTCCCACCAACTCAAGCAAGATGCCTGAGATTTTCTTGTGCCCAACCAGGACGTCGTTTGGCCACTTCAAAGCTGCGCCCTCCACGCCCGACTCACGCAGAGCCTGCAGGACTGCCAACCCCACCACCAGACTCAGCCCTTCCAGTTGCCGCAGGCCGCCCTCAACACGCAATACAAGGCTGTAGTAAACGTTTTGCGCAAATGGACTGACCCATTTGCGGCCTCGTCGCCCCCTACCAGCCGTCTGCTGCTCCGCTAGCACAATAAAAGGAGCCGCACTGCCCGCATCGACAAGACGTAAAGCCTCAGCATTAGTGGAGTCAATGGAGTCGAAAATGTGAACGGGCCAAGCCAAGGAAGCCGCCCTCTGAGAAATTTCCTGCGCATTCAAAAACATCAATGGCGCAGCCAATCTATATCCGCGCCCCCGGATCTTATGAATGGGGAGATTCAATTCTGCCTCAAGATGCTGAAGCTGCTTCCACACGGCACTGCGACTGACGCCTAGGGCGGCACCAAGCGCTTCTCCAGAATGAAAGCGACCATCTTTCAGAAGTTTCAACAACGTCAGCATGCACATATCGCCTCAGAATGAGGCACGCATGATAGCCATGCGCAGGGTCATTGCATAGAAAGGCTGGATATCAGTCATGATCGACGCCCCACCAGATTTTCGAGCGCCCAAAACAAAACCCCAACTGCTTTCGCAATTGGGGTTTTGGAATTTAATCTTGACGATGACCTACT